>JANMXB010000329.1:0-8051 GCA_031380765.1 Pseudomonadota bacterium
CCAGCCAGCTGCGGCGTAATTTTGCCGACTCGAAACTGCTGCTCGTGCCGCAGATCCACTGGGACTACTGCTCGCAGCGGGGGATGGTGAGGGAGCGCATGCGCGGCACGCCCGTCTCGCAGATCGAGGTGATGCGCGCCAAGGGGGTGGACATCCCGTAACTGGCGCGCGCGGGCGTGGAGATCTTCTTCACCCAGGTGTTTCGCGACGGGTTTTTCCACGCCGACATGCACCCGGGCAATATATTCGTGGTGACCGAAGGCGCCATGCTGGGCTGTTACGTCGCGCTCGATTTCGGCATCATGGGAACGCTGACCGACGTAGACAAGAATTATCTCGCGCAGAATTTCGTTGCGTTTTTCAATCGCGATTACACGCGCGTGGCGCAGGCCCATCTCGACGCCGGATGGGTTCCCCCTGAAACGCGCCTGGACGAATTCGAAGCCGCGATCCGCGCGGTGTGCGAGCCGATCTTCGCCAGGCCGCTGAAGGAGATCTTCTTCGGCCGGCTGCTCCTGCGCCTGTTCCAGACCTCGCGCCGCTTCAACGTCGAAATCCAGCCGCAGCTCGTCCTGCTGCAGAAGACGTTGCTCAACATCGAGGGCCTCGGGCGCCAGCTCGATCCCGAACTCGATCTGTGGAAAACCGCCAAGCCCTACCTCGAGCGGTGGATGGCAGAGCAGATCGGATGGCGCGGGCTGGTGCGCAGCATCAAGCGGGAGGCGCCCTACTGGGCGGCGACGCTGCCGCAGCTGCCGCGGCTGTTGCACCGGCTGTTGTCCGATGAGCGCGCGACCAGGCTCGAGCGCGCGTTCGACGCGCTCCATGCGCAAGGCGCCCGCCGCAACCGCTTGCTTGGAGCGTTGGTGGCGGTGGCCGCTCTATGGCTGGCCGTCCAGGCGTGGGCGGTGTTCAGGATCCTTTGAGCGATACCCGTCTAGAATGAGGTGATGCGCGCATCGCCGCTCGCCCGCTATCTCTTTCTTGCGTATGTGCTCCTCGTCGTCTACGCGACGCTCTATCCGTTTGCGGGCTGGCGCGATTCGGGGATCCGGGCGTTCGCGTACCTGACCGCTTCCAAGCCGCCGTACATCACGGCCTTCGACCTGGTGGTCAACGTGCTGGGCTACGTTCCGTACGGATGGCTCGCGGTGCTTGCGCTTTATCCGCGGGCCAAAGGCTTTGCCGCGCTGGGCATCGCCCTTGCCGGCGGAGCGGTGCTGGCGCTTATCCTCGAGGCCGCGCAGACTTTCCTGCCGGCGCGATTCGCTTCGAACGTGGACGTGGTCTGCAATCTTGCCGGCACTGTGCTCGGCGCATTGCTCGGAATGCGCAGCGCGAGTTGGCTGTTCGAGCGCAGCCTTCTGCTGCGTTGGCGTATACGCAACATCCTCCCTGGTGCGCGCGCCGACGCCGGACTCGTGCTGCTTGCGCTGTGGCTGGCCACTCAGCTCAATCCGGCCACGCTCCTGTTCGGCGCGGGCGATCTGCGCGACCTTTTCCGCCAGCCCGCGGGCAGTGCCTACAGGCCTGACGTATTCGTCGCCATCGAAGCGCTCACCGCTGCGTCCAACCTGGTTGCAGTCGGCCTCACGGCGTCGGCAATCCTGGCGCCGGGCGCCCCGCTGCTGCGCGCGCTGCTTGGCCTGGTCGGCCTTGCCCTGGCGGTGAAAACGGGCGCGTTTGCGATCCTCAGGCAGGCGGAGGATTTCTTTCACTGGCTTACCCCCGGCGCGCTGATCGGCCTGGCGGCCGGAATGCCCCTTCTGCTCGCCGCGACCATGTTGCCGCGCGTGATGCAGCTGGCACTGGCGGCGGTACTGTTGATGGGTGCGACGGTATTGGTCAATCTGGCGCCGGCGAATCCCTATTTCGCCTCCACCCTCGCGCTCTGGTCGCAGGGGCACTTTCTCAATTTCAACGGCCTCACGCGCCTGTTGTCCTCGCTCTGGCCGTTTGCGGCCCTGCTATACCTGATGCTGCTCGCCTCGCGCCAGGGCGACGCGAGCACCCGCGGGTAGAATGGCGCCTTCCTTTTGAGCGGCTTTTCCATGTCCGAAAGCACCAAACCAAGTGTTGATCCTTACTACGCGCGGCATGTCTTTTTCTGCTGCAACCAGAGGGATGGTGCGCGCGCCTCCTGCAATGCGAAGGGCGCCTCCGAGCTGCGCGACTACGCCAAGGGGCGCGTCAAGGCGCTTGCCCTGGCCGGTCCCGGCAAGGTTCGCATCAACCAGGCAGGGTGCCTCGATCGCTGCGAGGAGGGGCCCGTGATCGTGGTCTACCCCGAAGCGGTCTGGTACACCTATGTCGACCGCTCCGACATCGACGAGATCATCGAAGAGCATGTCAAGCACGGCCGGGTCGTAGAGCGCCTCAGGATTTGATGCGCGCGTCCACGCGCCGCGAGCTGATCCCGGGCCCGGCAGGCCGCATCGAGTGCGCTGTCGATGTCCCTGACGATCATCGCGGCGTGGCGTTGATCGCCCATCCCCATCCGCTTTTCGGCGGCACGCTCGACAACAAGGTCGTGCAGACGCTCGCGCGCAGCTTTGTCGAGCTTGGCTACGCTGCTGTGCGCCCCAATTTTCGCGGCGTAGGCGCGACCGAAGGCGTGCACGACGAAGGGCGCGGCGAACTCGCCGACATGGCGGCGGTGCTTGCCTGGTCCCAGGCGCAGTTCGGCGATGTACCGCCGGTCCTCGCGGGTTTCTCTTTCGGGTCGTTTGTGCAGACGCATCTGGCCCAACGCGTCGCCCCGGAACGCATGGTGTTGGTAGGCGTTGCGGTAAAGCGTTTCGATGCGCGGCCGGTCCCGGCGAATACGCTGGTAATCCATGGCGAGGTCGATGAGACGGTTCCGCTTGCCGACGTGCTCGACTGGGCGCGTCCGCAGGAATTGGCGGTCGTCGTAGTGCCCGGTGCGGATCACTTCTTTCACCAGAAGCTGAACGTCCTGCGCTCGATCGTGCAGTCGAACTGGCGCGGACGGTGATGCTCTGGGTAAAGGCCCTCCACGTCGTATTCATGGTGACCTGGTTCGCGGGCCTGTTCTACCTGCCGCGCCTCTTCGTCTATCACGCCCAGAGTGCCGACAGCGTTTCGATCGAGCGTTTCAAGGTCATGGAGAGGAAACTGTTTTTCGGCATCATGACCCCTGGCGCAGTGCTCACGGTTGCTTCCGGGGTAGGGCTGTGGCTGGGCTGGGGCTTTTCGGGCGGCTGGCTGCACGCCAAAATAGCGCTCGTCGCCGTGCTGGTCGTCTATCACGGCTGGTGCGCGAAGCTCCTCGCCGATTTCAAGCACGACCGGAACACCCGCAGCCACGTGTGGTTGCGTTGGTTCAACGAATTTCCAGTGCTGGTTCTCACCGCAATAGTGATCCTCGTTGTCGTCAAACCCTTCTGAGGCTTTCTTTGCAAGCAGCCCGCGCGGCCTGGAAGGGCTGCTGGCGGACGAATTGCGCGCGCTCGGCGCGCGGGCCGTGGCGGTCGCCGCGGGTGGCGTGGCGTTCGAGGGCTCGTGGGAAACCTGTTACGCCGCAAACTTCCATTCGCGCATTGCGTCGCGGGTCCTGTGGCGCATCGCCGGCTTCGAGTACGCGAACGAGGAAGACGTCTACGCGGCTGCACGCGCGATCCCCTGGGCGAAGCACTTTTCGGTCGACCGGACCCTGCGCGTAAATCTCACTGCGATCAAGAGCCCGCTCAAGAGCCTTGATTTCACGACCTTGCGGGTGAAGGACGCGGTCTGCGACCGGTTTCGGGACGAGGTCGGCAGTCGGCCGGACATCGAGCGCCTGACGCCGGACGTGCGCGTGCATTGTTTTCTCGAGCACGCGAAGGGCACTTTCTACCTCGACACTTCGGGCGAGCCTCTCTTCAAGCGGGGCTGGCGGCGCATCGCGGTCGATGCGCCGCTGCGCGAAAACCTCGCCGCGGGAATCGTCAGGCTCACTGGCTGGAAATTCGACGAGCCCCTCTTCGATCCGATGTGCGGCGGCGGCACGCTGCTCGTCGAGGCGGCGGCCATGGCGCTGAACGAGCCGCCCGGCGCGGGCCGCGATTTTGCCTTCGAAAAGCTGCTGGCTTTCGACCTCAAGTCCTGGAACCGCGTGAAGGATGGACGACCGCCGCGCAACAAGCAGCGCCCCACGCTTTTCGGCAGCGACATCGAGCAGCGCGCGGTGGACAGCGCGAAGAAGAACCTGATGGCCGCCGGTTTCTTCGACCTGGTGAAGCTGCAGCGCGCCGACATCCTGCGCGTCGAAGCCCCGGCGCCCTCCGGTGTAATGGTCGCCAATCCTCCCTATGGCGAGCGCCTCTCGGACGCGGACGAACTCGCCGCTTTCTACCCTCAGCTCGGCAATGCGCTGAAACAGCGGTTTGCCGGCTGGCGCTGCCACTTCTTCACCTCGGACTTGCGCATGGCCAAGATGATCCGGCTTTCGCCCAGCCGCCGCGTGCCGCTTTTCAACGGCGCGCTCGAATGCAGGCTGTTCGAGTTCGTGGTGGTGGCGGGGTCGAACCGGAAGTAGATACTTATTGCACTGGTAATATTGCCAAATTACGAAAGACTTTTGACAGGAAACCCGCTCCAGTATTTGCTTTCAGGAAATATAAGTTCAACTTTTATGACACAGTAAACCCGAGAGGGTAACGATTTGACCACTCACTTGTGAGCCTTCATGAAGGCTCTGAGCAGAGCGTTCATGCGCGATTGATAACCGCGGCCCTGAGCCCGGAACCATGCCAGGACATCCGAGTCCACACGCAACGACAGCAGAGATTTCGTTGGTACGGGCTTGAGACCTTTTCGGACAATCGCACGAGCAAACATCTCGGGTGTCCACGCGGGGGCATCCTTGTCGACGACGATTGCAGAGTCCTTCATCGACTTCAAGTGTTTGACGTCAGTCCGGAACTTGTGAGAAGTAGAAGCGCGTTTCATGTTTTGTCGCCTTGCGAATTGAGATGATGTGATCGTCGTCCTTGCGCGGGGTATGTGCTACGGAAACGACCTCTCCGTGGAGCAACCCCAGCGTGAGGAATCGCTGTTCGCCGTAGCCCTCACGAGTGTCTTCAGCCGTTGCCGTATAGCCAGCGAAGATTTTCTCGGCATCCGCGAAGTCGATACCGTGTTTCTCGATGTTCTGCGTTCGTTTGGCATCGTCCCAACTGAACATGTGGACATTGTAGCTACAAATTGCAGCTACGGAAAGGTTGACCTTGATGGGACTTTTAACGGAGGCGGTCGGGCGGCGACTTGCTTCGGGAGATCGACGCGCGCGCGACGGTGATATTTCTCAACCAAAATGATTCTCTCGTGCTCGTCCCGGGCGAGCCACTTAGCCGGATCCGGTGCATGTGATGGATCGTAGCGATTCACGAAGGCTGTATCTGTGACGGTTAACGTTGTGATCTGCGGCGGGCGCGCGCGAATCTCTGCGCTCGCGCGATGCGCGTAGCACGTCCGCTTCCCCAATCGGTTAGACCGCGCCCCACGCGACGGCCAGTGCAAGTGCATGGTCAATCGCCCACGCGTCGAATTTGTCGGGGTCGTAAGTGGCGCCCACCCAGTCTCGAATTTCTTTGTGCTGCGGATGACGGGGATCGCTGAGTGCCGCCACCGCCTCTGTATAACCTGGCGGCCCACCTGCATCTTCCGGCGGTGCCGCACGGTCACCGTCAAGGAGCCGAGGCGACCAGTCCGGCCCATTTTCCGAGGGCATGGGGAGTAGGGCTTCTACGGCTATGGAGTGCTCCCAGCCATCGCCGAAGTCATAAACGTAGGTGAACTGAGATCCTGGCAAAAGCTGAAGACTATTCAGAGCGATCGCCGTCGCGTCTTCCGCCTCAGATTCCGGGTCTGGTGCTTCGAAGCTGCGCGATCCGATCCGGAACGCGTAAAGATGGTAATCGAGGCGGCTGAAGACGATTTGAAGCACACGGTGCAACTGGTGCAAGGTGAACCGGTCCGGTACGCGAACGAGGCGCCAGATCGGTGGAGCAATTTCTGCCATTGTTATTCGCAACTGGAGTTGCTTTGGCGCGCGCGTTTGCGTGCGCTCATGTTGCGCCTTCGATCGTATGTTGGCGCGGGATCGCGTCATGGGCGGTCTGGATGCGAAAACCACCGGCGCGCGGGAACCAGGCGTGGCGTCACGCGGCACTTCCCGCGAGTCAGGTACGTTTCCAGGCTGGGCCGCATTTCGCGCCTAACGCTTTCGGATGGAAACGACGTTCGGACCTCAGTTCGGCTCATGCTGCCCAACGTCCGCTGCAAGGTGTTGTTGGGCCACGCCAGCAGCCGCTAGGAGAAACTTCTCAGTTTCACGTGTGATGGTCTCCTGAACAGCGCCTGATCGCCAGGTCGGTGTAGGACTGGTTCTGATGCGTTTGACAGAGTACCTCCTCGGACGAAGTATTGGCTTCAGACCGTTAAAGAATAACTGCCACAATGCGTCGTACAGGGAGCCGAGAAATACCAGCATCCGCTGCAACTCCCGGATGCTTGTTTTCGCGAATAGCGCTTGGACGTCGCTCTCAGCGGAGACCGCCTTATGGGCGAAGATCATGTGACGAAGATCTCTGTACTTGCCCTCGTAGATCTGTCGGTACTTGCGCACGTAAGCCCGTAGACGCCGAAAATCAGACGGTCGAGGAACGTATGCGTTCGCCAGGTAATCGGCAAGCCAATCGGGCGGCGTGGGGCTAGCTCCCTGTTTTCTGAGCCCGAGAGCTTCCTTGGAAAAGATGGGACGATTGTTCTGCGCGATTCGGAACAGGCGATCGACGTTGTGCGTGGAATTCTGGTCAAAGATTCGGCCAAGCGCTATGAACGCCGCGGTCTGTAGGGCTCCCAAGCTCGTGTTCCAGAAGAGCGGCGCCGTATTGCGCAATTGGTAGACGCGTTTCTGATCAGCGGCAACCGCGTGCACAGTCAAGTACCCATAGAAGAACTGCGTTGCGGCAGCCACCTCTGTCCGAAACACTTCGAGCTCGCGCTCAAACTGGTGTGATGGCGAAATCATGCTCTTCGCGGGGCACAACGTGGAAGTCTGCGGCGGGCGTACCGGTGCGTGAACACGGCGCTGCGCTTCCCGCCCGTCCGCACCACTGCTAGGTTGGGCCACATGTTTCTCACTTCTTGAGCAGAATCGCGACTAGCAGAATTGTGATAACGACTGCCCAAGGAGGCCAGCCAGCGAACAATGAGCTGAACAACCCGCCAATGAGCGCGAAGCCCCCTGCGAACAAGAGAATGATGAGAGCAAGTACGGCGAGACCGACAGGGATGAAGAACGGGAGTAGCGCTATGGCGTAACCTGACTGATTGAACTCCTTCGCGATAACTTCAGGCGAACGATCACCCCATAGCAACAACCGCTTTAGCCGGCCGTCTGGAACGAAGTGAACAACCAGATCGGGTATGCCTTCCTTGAGCGCCAGAATAAAAGCTAGAAACGGAAGCACCGCGACAAGAAAGAACCCTGTCTCCAGCTACTTTGGGATTTCCAGTTTGGCCTTGTCGAGCCACTCGATGAAAAAGAACGAAAGGCTGAGGCCAGCGAGGCAAAGCAGCAAGACGCGCACCGAAAGTACCTTGCGCCAGAGCGGTGCATGCAGTGGATCGAAGGTTCCAGGCGCAGAAAGCTCAGTCATCGAGCGTGGCCCAACGTGTAATACCCGGTGAGGGTGACGGATTGCATGGTCGCGTTAATTGGGTTCAGGCGTCAACCTTCCCTCAAATCAATGCGCTGGTGTTCTTTAGAACTGCATCGCGCTCTTGTTGCCCGGCGCAAAACAGATCAATGACTGATTCGAAAATAACTATCCCTTCGGCTGCCGAAAAGCCGGATCTGCTCGATCAGCTTGGGGTGATGCGCAATACTCGTAGGAGGGGAGAACAGGGGGTGCTCGCCCGGAGCCTGAAGAGACTCAATCCACGACCTTCCCCCGCAGCGCCTTGATCCTCCCGCGCAGCACCTTGCCCTCGACACGCTTCCTCTTCGCGCTGCGGCTGGGCTTGGTAGGTCTGCGCTTCTTAGG
>JANMXB010000351.1:0-7551 GCA_031380765.1 Pseudomonadota bacterium
GAGCGCCGTGCCGGAGGGCGCGTCGACCTTGTGGTGGTGATGCGCCTCGATGATCTCGACGTCGTAGGCGTCGCCCAGGGCGCGGGCGGCGATTTCGGCGAGCTTGAACGTGACGTTCACGCCCACCGCCATGTTCGGCGCGAGCATGATCGCGATTTTCTTCGCCGCCTCGGCGATGCGCATCTTTTCGGCGTCCGAAAACCCGGTCGTGCCGATGACCATTTTTTTGCCGAGCCGCAGGCACGCATCCAGGTGCACGAGCGTGCCGGCGGGACGCGTGAAATCGATGATTGCGTCCGAAGCGGCAAGCGCGGCTTCGATGTCTGCGCCGATTGCAACCGAGGCCGGGATCCCGGCCAGGTCACCCGCGTCCTTGCCGAGCAGCGCGTGGCCCGGCTGCTCGAGCGCGGCCGAAAGCTTCAGCGCGGGGTCCTTGAGGACACACTCGATCAGCGTGCGTCCCATGCGTCCCGAACTGCCGGCGACCGCTATCCTCATCCGCCCCGCTCCCGCTTCAGTTCGTCGCTTCGCTCTTTGCCGTCGCGGCCTTTTCGGCCGCCGCTTTCGGATCCGCGGCGGGCGACCCGCCGAATTCCGCCGGCACGTAGTCGCCGACGGCCCGCGTCAGCTTGTTGTCCACGAAGAATACCGACAGGCGCCGCTGCTCTTTTTTCCCGTTGCCCAGCTCGCGGTAGAAGACGTAGTCCCAGCGGTCGCCGTGGAAGATGTCGGTGACCAGCGGCGTGCCGAGCACGAACCGCACCTGCTCGCGGGTCATGCCCATTTTGAGCTGCGCGACCATCTCCGGCGACAGGAAATTGCCCTGCTGGATGTCGATGCGATACGGCTTGATCGCGCTCAGCCCAGGGAGCGAGGGAAGCGAAGGCATCTCGGGCAGGTAGCTGCATGCCGCAAGCAGAAACGGGATTACCAGGGCTGCATAAGTGGTACGGGCTGGTCTCTTCACTTCGGCCACCGCGCTTTCTAATTGCATTGGAATGCCTATATGATAGCCGATAGGTCCGGAAGTTCCGGACCTGACTCGACTGAACTCGACGGATAACCGGCGGTCTCGACCCGGCACCGCAAAGCGGATGGACACTTCCCAAAGCCTCAAAGACATCGGCCTCAAGGCGACGCTGCCGCGCCGCAAGATCCTCGAGTTGTTCGAGGCGAGCAAAGTGCGCCACCTGTCGGCCGAGGACGTCTACAAGGCGCTGATCGCCGAAGACATCGACATCGGCCTGGCGACCGTGTACCGAGTGCTCACCCAGTTCGAGCAGGCCGGGCTGCTCTCGCGCCAGCACTTCGAGACCGGCAAATCGGTGTTCGAGCTCAACGAAGGGCACCATCACGACCATCTGGTGTGCCTGCAATGCGGGCGCGTGGAAGAATTCTTCGACGCGCAGATCGAGGCGCGCCAGAACGAGATCGCGACAGAGAAAGGCTTCGAGCTGCACGGCCACTCGCTTGCGCTGTACGCCGACTGCAAGAAGCCCGACTGCATTTACCGTAAGGCACGCTAAGCCAGTCGACTTTTCAGTCGAGCTTGATCCCCGCTTCGCGAATTACCGCGCCCCACTTGGCGTGCTCGGCTTTGATGAAGTCGGCGAAGCGCTGCGGCGTGCCGCCCATCGGCTCGCTGCCGTCGGCGGCGAGCTTGTCGAGTAAATCCTTTCTTTGCAGCGCCCTGGCCACTTCGGCGTTAATGCGATCGACGATCGCCTTTGGCGTTCCGGCGGGCGCGACCAATCCGCTCCACGTTCCGGCCTCGAACCCCGCATACCCGGACTCGGCAATGGTCGGCACCGCGGGAAAAATTCCCATCCGCCTGGCCGAGGTCACAGCGACGGCGCGCAGCCTGCCGGACGAAATCAGCGTGGCCACCGACTGCGAGTTGCCGAAATACAGGTCGATGGAGCCGCCCATCAGGTCGGTCACGGCGGGACCAGCGCCTTTGTAGGGAACATGAATGCACTTGATCCCGGCGATGCGCTGGAAGAGCTCCCCGCCGATATGGCCCACGGTACCGTTGCCGGGCGAGCCCATGTTGAGCGCGCCGGGTTTCGTTTTTGCGGCTGAGACCAGGTCCGCAAGGGTCCTGTACGGCGATTGGGCCGAAACCACGAGGATCAGCGGCTGCGCCGACACGAGCGCGACCGGCGCGAAATCCCGCAGCGCGTCGAACGGCGGCTTTGCGTACAGCGCCGGGTTCACCGCGAGGTTCGCGGTCTGTCCCATGGCGATCGTATAGCCGTCGGGCGCCGCCTTGGCCGCCGCTTCGAGGCCGATGTTGCCGCCCGCACCCGGACGGTTGTCGATGACGATGGTCCACTTCGTCGTCGCGGCAATGGCCGCGGCGAGTTCGCGAGACAGCAGGTCGGTGCCGCCGGAAGGCGGAAACGGCACGATGAGCCTGATCGGCTTGGAGGGCCAGGGCTCCTGGGCAATCGCGGTTTGCGAAGGACCCAGCGCAGTGACGCACAGCAGCGCCCGCATGAAAGCCGATGATTTTTTCAGAAATGACAATAGAATTGTCCTATTGACCGCACCGGCATCGCCTCTACGGTTATAAAAGTAGAACTTTCTTAGCGCCCGAGCAGCTCGGCCGCGTGCTTGCGCGTCGTCGGCGTGATCTCGGTGCCGCCCAGCATGCGCGCAAGTTCTTCCACCCGGCCGGCGCGGTCGAGCCGCGTCACGCTGGCGCGCACCTTCGCCTTGCCGCCGCCCTTGGCCACCGTCCACTGGGCGTCGCCCTGCGCCGCAACCTGCGGCAGGTGCGTTACCGCAAGCACCTGGCGATTCTGTCCGAGCGCCCTGAGCGAGCGTCCGACGATCTCGGCCACTGCGCCGCCGATGCCGCTGTCGACTTCGTCGAACACCAGCGTCGCAACGGGAGAGGATCGGCTCGCCACCATCTGGAGGGCCAGGCTGATGCGCGAGAGCTCGCCGCCGGAAGCCACTTTGCCCAGCGCCCGCAACGGCAGGCTCGGGTGCGAGGCGACTTCGAACACGACGTCCTCCAGGCCGTGCGCGGCCGATTCTTCGAGCGGCGGCAGCTGGACCGCGAAGCGTCCGCCGCCCATTGCGAGTTCCTGCATTCCCGCGGTGACCGCTTTCGACAACGCGCCGGCTGCGCTCTTTCTTTTTTCGGACAGGCGCTTTGCAATCGCCAGATACGCTTGCCACGATGCCGCGACCTGTTTGCGCAACGCTTCGGGATTGGCCGCCAGCTCGAGTTCGGCGAGGCGCTGCCTGAGGTCGGCCGCAAGTTGCGCCAATTCGGCGGGCTTCACGCGAAACTTGCGGCCTGCGGCATGCAGCGCTTCGGTGCGCGCCTCGGCCGAGCGTAATGCTTGCGGATCGAGCTCGATCTTCGAGGCGTAGTTGCGCAATTCCCGGGCCGCTTCGCCGACCTGCGCCTCGGCCGACTCGAGCAGCTCGACGATGGGACCGAGGTGAGCGTCGTGCTCCGAAAGAGCGCGCAGCTGGCCGGCGACCGCGCCCAGGCGGGCAAGGGTTGCGTCCTCGGCTTCGGACAGGGCTTCGAGCGAGGACTGCGCACCCGCGACGAGGCTCGACCCGTGAGCGAGGCGCGAATGCTCGGCGATGAGCGCATCCCACTCGCCCTCGGCCGGCGCCAGTCGCTTGAGCTCGGAGACCTTGTCCTGCAGCTCGGCACGCTCGAGCTCGCGCTGCGCGTATTGCTCCGCGGCCTCCGCGGCCAGCGCTGCAAGCCGCCTCCAGGCCCGCCAGGATTCTCCCGCTTCACGCGCAAGGGCCTCGATGCCCGCGTGCCCGTCGAGCAAGGCGCGCTGAGCTGCCGGGCGCATCAGCGACTGGTGCGCGTGCTGCCCATGGATGTCGACCAGGAACTCGCCCACTTCTTTCAGTTGCGCAAGGGTTGCGCCGCGCCCGTTCACGAATGCGCGCGAACGTCCGCCGCGGTCGATCACCCGGCGCACGAGGAGCACACCCGGGTCGCCGGCGAGTTCGTTCTCCTCGAGATACGCGGCGAGCCCGCTGCGTGCGGCCACTTCGAACTCCGCCGCAAGCTCCGCGCGCTCGGCGCTTTCGCGCACCACGCCGGCCTCGGCGCGTCCACCGACCAGCAGTTCCAGGGCGTCGACGAGAATCGACTTGCCCGCGCCGGTTTCGCCCGTGAGGACGGTAAAGCCGGCCGCCAGCTCAAGGTCGACCGATTCGACGATCACGAAATCGCGGATCGCGAGACTGCGCAGCATCAGCGCCTGGGCGGGGCTACGGACTCGCTCCAGCGCAGCTTCTCGCGCAGCATGACGAAATAGCTGTAGCCGGGCGGATGAACGAAGCGGATGGCGTTTTCGGAACGCTTCAGGCGCAGGCGGTCGCCTTCGGCCATGTCGGCGAGCGCCTGGCCGTCGAAATGGGCGCGGGCGTCGACCGCGTGCAGCAGCACGATCTCGATCGTGCTGCGATCGCTCACGCTCACCGGCCGCGCCGAAAGCGTGTGGGGATACAGGGGCACCAGCGCAAACGCGGGCAGCGACGGATGCAGGATCGGACCCTGCGCGGACAGCGCATAGGCCGTCGACCCCGTGGGCGTGGCGACGATCACCCCGTCGGAGCGCTGCGTGTAGACGTACTGCCCGTCGATATGGACTTCGAATTCGATGAGGCGGCCCTGCGATCCCTTGTTCACGACCGCGTCGTTCAGCGCGAGCGTCTGCAATATGACCTTGCCGTCGCGCACGATCTCGGCTTCGATGAGGGAGCGCTCCTCCATCGAATAGTCCCCGCCGAGGATCGCGCCCAGCGACTTCCTCATGTCGTGCAGCGCAATGTCGGTCATGAACCCCAGGCGCCCCTGGTTGATGCCGACCACCGGGACGCGATAGCGCACGAGATTGCGGGCCGCGGCGAGCATCGTCCCGTCGCCGCCCACGATCACGGCCAGATCGGCGCTGGCGCCGATCTCGGCGTAGCTGGCCGCGCGCGCCGCCGCCCCGATGTTGCTGGCGGTCTCCTGCTCGATCATCACGTCGCAGCCCTGTTCGCGCAGGAACCCGGCCAGCGCGTGCAGCGACTCGGAAATCTCGGGGCTCTGGAACTTGCCGATCAGGGCGATGCGGCGGAACGCAGGAACGGATGCGGCGGGTCGTGACACGTCGGTTTGCATCGCCCGATTTAACCACAGCGACCAGGGTCTGTGAACGAAGGGGCCCGCGGTGTGTAAAATGATCCGCATGCTGGATAAACGCGCACAGGTGCTGCTCAAGACGCTCATCGAGCGTTACATCACCGAGGGTCAGCCGGTGGGCTCCCGGACGCTGTCGAAATACTCGGGCCTCGACCTGTCCCCGGCGACCAACCGCAACGTGATGTCCGATCTCGAGGAGATGGGCTTCATCATCAGCCCGCACACCTCCGCCGGCCGCGTGCCGACCCCGGCGGGCTACCGCTTCTTCGTCGACACGCTGCTGGTCACCAAGCCGCTGGACTCCGCCGAGATCCACCAGCTCGAGGACAACCTGCATCCGGACAACCCGCAGCGGGTGATCCATTCGGCCTCGAACCTGCTCTCGCAGCTCACCCAGTTTGCCGGCGTGGTCATGACCCCCCGGCGCCGCGCGGTGACGTTCCGCCAGATCGAGTTCCTCAAGCTGTCCGAAAAGCGAGTTCTGCTGATCGTGGTCACGCCCTCGGGCGACGTGCAGAACCGGATTCTTTTCACCGAGCGCGAATACGGCGCCACCGAGCTCATCGAAGCGGCCAACTACATCAACCAGAATTACTCGGGCCAGAGCTTCGAGGACGTGCGCGCGAAGTTGCATTCGGAGCTCTCGGAATTGCGCAAGGACATGTACGCGCTCATGAGCGTCGCACTCGAAGCCGGCGGCCGCGCGGTGTCGGAGAACAGCGAGCAGAACGTGATCTCGGGCGAACGCAACCTGTTGTCGGTCCAGGACCTGTCTTCCGACGTGACGCGCCTCAAGCAGCTGTTCGAGCTGTTCGAGCGCAAATCTTCGCTGGTCCAGATCCTCGACATCTCGCTGCGCGGGCACGGGGTGCAGATCTTCATCGGCGGGGAGACCGGCGTCTCGGCACCCGACGAGGTGAGCGTGGTCACCGCGCCCTACAAGGTCAACGGCGAAGTCGTCGGCACGGTGGGCGTGATCGGCCCCACGCGCATGGCCTACGAGCGGGTGATTCCCATCGTGGACATTACCGCCAAGCTTCTTTCCAGCGCCCTGTCCCACACCTAACGAGGGGGTTCCGATGCATCCGAACGCGCAGCTGATCACGCGTTTCTACGCAGGTTTTGCCAGGCGCGACGCGGAGGCGATGGCCGCGTGCTATCACAAGGACATCGAATTTTCCGATCCGGTGTTTCCCGATCTCAAGGGCGATCAGGCGAGCGACATGTGGCGCATGCTCGCGGCCCGGGCGACGGACCTGGCCGTGCGGTTTGACGTCAAGGCAGCCGACGACAGGCGAGGCTCGGCGCACTGGGATGCCGACTACACATTCACGAAGACCGGCCGCAAGGTGAACAACCGCATCGACGCCGAGTTCGAATTCAAGGATGGCCTGATCAGCTGGCATCGGGATGAATTCGATTTCTGGCGCTGGTCGCGCATGGCGCTTGGAACGCCAGGCGTACTGCTCGGCTGGAGCCCGATCATCCGTAACAAGGTGCGCAAACAGGCGGCCGAGGGACTTGCCGCCTTCCGCAGCAAGGCGGGCCGCCCCTGATGGCGGGAGCAGCCAAGCCCGGAATCCTGCTCGTCAACCTGGGCACGCCGTCCGCGCCGACGGCTTCCGCGGTTCGCACTTATCTGCGCGAGTTTCTGTCGGACCCGCGCGTGGTCGAGATCCCGCGCCTCGTGTGGCTGCCGATCCTGTATGGAATCGTCCTGACGACCCGGCCGGCGAAATCGGCTGAAAAATATGCGCAGATCTGGATGGCGGAAGGCTCGCCGCTGGCGGTCCACACTGCGCGCCAGGCCAAGCTGCTTGCCGGATTGCTGGGGATGCGCGCCATGCCCAATCCACCCGTCCCGGTCGAATACGGGATGCGTTACGGCAGTCCGTCGATTGCAACGGCGTTCGAGAAGCTCCGCAGCGCCGGATGCGCGCGCATCGTGATCCTCCCGCTATATCCGCAATATGCCGGGAGCACGACCGCGAGCGTGCATGACGCAGTCGACGCCCATCTCAAGACAATCAAGACGCGCCCGGAAGTCCGCTTCGTCGATCGCTTTCATGACGATCCGGGCTACATCGATGCGCTGGCCCGCAGCGTGATGAAGGGTTGGGAGAAGAATGGCAGCGCCCGCAGCCACGGCGGCAAGCTGTTCATGAGCTTTCATGGCATCCCGAAGCGCTCGGTGGAGCGCGGCGACCCCTACGAGCGCGAATGCCGCGAGACTGCGTCCCTGCTCGCGGCGCGCCTCGGCCTGAACAAGGAAGACTGGATGGTCACCTTCCAGTCGCGCTTCGGGCGGGCCGAGTGGCTGCAGCCTTATACGGAGCGCACGCTGGTGGAACTTGCGCGCAAGGGTCTCGCAC
>JANMXB010000383.1:0-10175 GCA_031380765.1 Pseudomonadota bacterium
CTGCCCGAACAGGAGCCGGCTGCACGCAATTTCTTCGAATCTCGTTTTGCGGCGTATCGCATCTTCGCGCCGGATGGCCGCGACGAAGGCCTCATCACCGGATACTACGAACCGATCCTAAAAGGCCGGCGCGAACAGGAACCCGGTTTTCGCCATCCCGTCCATGCCGTGCCTGACGATCTGGTCGTGGTTGACCTTGCCGAGCTGCATCCGGAGTTGCGCTCCCTGCGTCTGCGGGGCCGCCTTCAGGGCCGGCGCCTGGTGCCTTATGGCGCGCGCTCGGAGATTGAGCACGGCACCCCGCCGATTCCTGCGCGAGCGCTTGCGTGGGTGGCCGATCCGGTCGAACTTTTTTTCCTTCAGGTGCAAGGTTCCGGACAGATCGAACTCGCTTCGGGCGAGCGCGTGCGGCTGGGTTTTGCCGACCAGAACGGCCATCCCTACCGGTCGCTGGGCCGTTTTCTCGCCGACCGGGGCGAGCTCAAGCAGGACCAGACATCGATGCAGGCGATCAAGGCGTGGGCCGCTGCGAACCCCGCTAAGTTGCAGGAGGCGCTGAATTCGAACCCGAGCTATGTCTTTTTTCGCGAGCTGCCACCGCCCAAGGGGCCCTTCGACGGTCCGCCGGGGACCTTGGGCGTGCCCCTGACTCCCGGCTACAGCGCCGCTGTCGATGCGCGCTACGTTCCGCTTGGCGCGCCGCTCTACCTGCAGACGACCTATCCGCACTCGGACCGGCCACTCGAGCGGCTGATGATGGCGCAGGACACGGGCGGTGCAATCCGTGGCGCGGTCAGGGCCGATTTCTTCTGGGGCACGGGCGAAGACGCGGGTGCGCAGGCCGGCCGCATGCGCCAGCAAGGCAGGGTCTGGCTGCTATGGCCACGCGGCCAGCCTCTGCCGAGGCAGCAGCAGTAGCGCTCCTACCGGACTTTGGCCTGCCGGCTTTCCTTCGCGGCAAGGTCCATGCGCGTGCGCAAGTCGCTTGCCGACATCCCCCCTTGCTGCCTCTCGCCGTTCTCGAAAAAGAGCGTCGGCGTCGCCCGCACTCCGATGGATTGCCCCAGAGCGACAATCGATTCGACCGGGTTGTCGCAGGTCGCCGCTGCGGGCGCTTTCTTGCGCAAGGCAAGGTCGAGCCACGCCTTGGAGCGATCCGGCGCGCACCAGATGCTCTTCGAATCGTCGATTCTCTCGGGCCGGATCACGGGGAACATGAACACGTAAAGGGTCAAGTCTTCCACCTGCTGCAGCGTCTGCTCAAACGATTGGCAGGCCGGGCAGTAGGGATCCGAGAACATCGCCGCAACACGCTTGCCGCTGCCGCGCACGATCTTTACGGCCTTGTCGAGCGGCAGCGAATCGAATTTGATCGCGGACAGCTTGCCGATGCGCTCATCCGTGAGGTTGCGTCCGGTCCTGGTGTCGTAAATTTCGCCCTGGACGATATTTTCGCCTTTGGGGTCGGTGTAAAGGATCTGGATGCCCTGGGGCGTGCGAAAGCGAATCTCCATCAATCCCGGGATCGACGAAGGCTGCACCGCCTCGATCTTCGCTCCGTTGAGCCTGGGCTCGATGGCGCGCCGGATCAATTGATCATCCGCGCCGGCCGCCGTGGCGAACAGCACGAAAAGAAGAAAGCAGACTGGGCGTGCCATGAAGTCTCCGGGGCGGTCAGTGAAGCGCGTGGCGCAATAGGACGTTTTTTAAGACCGGGAGCCGGTCGGTTAAGTTCAGTCCCAGATTGCGCAGGCGGCGCACGGCGGGGTTTTCCGCTTCGAACAGCGCCTGCAAGCCATGCACGGCCGACCCCATGGCCAGTACGGCTTCGCTGCGATCGCGCTCGTAGCGCCGCAGAAGCCGGGGATCTCCGGCAGCGCGAACCGGCTCGCGACCTCGCAGAATTTCACTGAGCGAACGCGCATCCTGCAAGCCCAGGTTCAGGCCCTGTCCCGCCAGCGGATGGATGACATGCGCGGCATCTCCCGCAAGCGCCAGGCGCGGGCCCACCATGCGGCCGGCGCTGATACGGCGAAGCGGATAGGCCTGCGGAGCCGATTCGGTCGTAAGCGCGCCAAGCAGACGGTTCGATGCCGCGCTGACTTCGCTGCCAAGCGATTCGAAGTCCATGGCCATCAGGCGCGCCGCGGATTGTTCGGGGACCGACCACACCATCGACAGACGATCGCCGGGCAGGGGCAGCAGCGCGAGTACAGGGCCTCCCTGGAACCATTGAAATGCCGTGTTTTCGTGAGGCCGCTCGCAGCCGAAATTTGCGACCACTGCGGTCTGCCCATAAGGCTTCTCATTGGCGGCAATCCCCGCCGCACTGCGCACGAAAGAATCCGCGCCATCCGCGCCCACGAGCAGATCCGCTTCCAGAAGGCGGCCGTCCGCAAGACCGAGCCGGACCGTTTCGCCCAAGTCAACGGATACGCAACGCGCGGGGACGACGAGCTCCACGTTGTCCTGGGAGCGCAGTGAATTCCATAGCGCCGCCTGCAGCGCCCCATCCTCGACGATCCAGGCAAGCTCCGATACGCCTGCCCGGTAGGAATCGAACTCGATACGGGCGTCTTGCGAATCCCCGAATACGCGCATCGCGTGGATCGGCGTCAGCCGTTCGGGCGCAATTGCGTCCCAGACTCTGATCGAGCGCAGGAACTCGACGCTCCCGGGGGACAGCGCGTAGACGCGGGCATCGAAACCTTGCGATGCCTTGGGTATTTCCGCAGGCGCGGCCCCCGCAACCAGGGCGACCGAATGGCCGCGGGCGGCCCGTGCGATGCTTGCCCCTACCGCACCTCCGCCGACCACAATGACATCAAATCGCATGCCGCATTCTACTGGCCGCACAATGGCCTCGGGTCGGGGGTGACCCTTTCGGGCGCCCGATCGAAGGACCTAACCGCATGAATCAGCGCCGGAATTCATATTCGCCGCGTAATGGACCTTGACCGCGTTAGCTGAAAAAATGACAATTCGCGGCCGTTTCCAGACTTTTTCCACCTTTTGGTGATATAGCTCAGCCGGTTAGAGCACAGCACTCATAATGCTGGGGTCGGTGGTTCAAGTCCACCTATCACCACCACCTATTCCCGTGCGACGCACACACCTTCTGACTGTTGGCATGGGGCTTGCGATTCTCGCAGCCGTCGCCCCTGTGTACGCGCAGTTGCGCTCGATCCCCGACGATGCAAAGCGCGGACAACTGCGCTTTGTGCGCGAAATGATCGTCGATATCGATGGCGCGCAGACCCGCCTGTCGCCGGGTGCGCAGATCCGCAACACCGACAACCGGATCCTGCTGCCCAGCGCGCTGCCACAGGATAGCGTGCTGGTGAGATACATCGCAGATACGGCGGGACAGGTGCATCGCGTCTGGATCCTCACGCAGGAAGAAGCGGCCAGGCCGGACAAGAAGCCGTAGGCGAGCCCATGGCCGGCAAGCTTTACATCAAGACGTTCGGCTGCCAGATGAACGAATACGACTCGGCGCGGATGGCCGATACGCTGGCACAAGCCGAGAATCTCGTCCCGACCACAGTCGCACAGGATGCGGACGTCATCGTCTTCAATACCTGCTCGGTTCGCGAGAAAGCGCAGGAAAAAGTGTTTTCCGAGCTGGGGCGCGCAAAGGACCTCAAGCAGGCGAATCCCGCGCTGCTCATTGCAGTGGGCGGTTGCGTGGCGAGCCAGGAAGGCGCCGGCATCGTCGCACGCGCACCGTACGTGGACGTGGTCTTCGGCCCGCAAACACTGCACAGGCTGCCTGCCCTGCTGGCCGAGAGACGCCGCAGCGGCGCGGCGCAGATCGACGGCAGTTTTCCGGAAATCGAGAAGTTCGATCATCTGCCGCCTGCGCGCGTCGAGGGGCCGTCCGCGTTCGTGTCGGTGATGGAAGGATGCAGCAAATACTGCAGCTTCTGCGTCGTACCGTACACGCGAGGCGAAGAGGTTTCGCGTCCGTTCGACGACGTCATCGCCGAAGTCGCAGACCTTGCCGACCGGGGAGTGAAGGAGGTGACGCTCCTTGGCCAGAACGTGAACGCATACCGCGGGGCCACCCACAGCGGCGGGATTGCGGATTTCGCGGAATTGCTCCTGCACGTTGCCGAAATCGAAGGCCTCGCGCGGATCCGTTTTACTACGTCCCATCCGCGCGAATTCACTGCGCGCCTGATCCAGGCTTTCGCCGAGATTTCAAAGCTGGCCGATCATCTGCACCTGCCTGTCCAGTCGGGGTCGGACCGGGTGCTGGCCGCAATGAAGCGCGGCTATACCGGTCTCGAATACCGTTCCATTGTGCGCAAGCTCAGGCGCATACGGCCCGATATCGCGCTGTCGTCGGACTTCATCGTCGGATTTCCCGGCGAGACAGATGCGGATTTCGAGGCCACCATGGCACTCGTCGAGGATATGGGCTTCGATGATTCCTACTCTTTCGTCTACAGTCCGCGTCCGGGCACGCCGGCTGCCGACCTGCCGGATGCCGTGCCACATGCTGTGAAGCTGGAGCGCCTGAAGCGCCTGCAGGCGCGGATCGACAGGCAGGCGCGTGCCATAAGCGAGGCCATGGTGGGCACCGTCCAACGGATCCTGGTCGAAGGCCGGTCGCGCAAGGATCCCGCCGAAATGGCCGGCCGCAGCGCGAACAACCGGACCGTGAATTTCAGCGGCGGACTCGAACTTGCGGGCAACCTCGCAGACGTGCGAATCACACGCGTCCTCGCCCACTCGCTGCGCGGCGAACTCGTAGATGCGTAGCCGGCCGGCGCCGCGCAAGTCCGCGGAGCGGCCCGCCGAGATCCGATTCGAGCCGATCGACAATCCGCGGCTTGCGCGCTTGTGCGGGCCGCTCGACGCAAACCTGCGCCAGATCGAGTCGGCGCTTGACGTGTCCATTTTGCGGCGGGGCGCGAACTTCACGCTCAATGGCGAAAGGAACCGCGCGGCCGAAGGCACCCGGGCCCTTGAATATTTTTACGCCAGGACGGCCGCGGCGGATCTTTCCCTCGAAGACGTGCAGCTCGGGCTCACCGAACTGCGGCACGCGCGCGTGCGGGCAAGCGCGCCCGCGCCCGCGGAGCCGGCTCTTCTCCTCACGCGCCGGCCGGATCTTCACGGCCGTACACCGCGGCAGGATGAGTACATAAAAAACATCCTCGCCCACGACATTACGTTCGGGATCGGACCTGCCGGGACCGGCAAGACGTTCCTTGCTGTCGCGTGCGCGGTCGATGCCCTGGAGCGCGACACCGTGCAGCGGATCGTGCTGGTACGCCCGGCGGTCGAAGCCGGCGAGCGGCTCGGGTTCCTGCCCGGCGACCTTGCGCAAAAAGTCGACCCCTATCTGCGGCCGCTCTACGACGCTTTGTACGACCTGATGGGCTTTGACAAAGTCGGCAAGCTGCTGGAGCGCGGAACGATCGAGCTCGCCCCGCTTGCCTACATGCGGGGCAGGACGCTCAACCATGCCTTCATCATCCTCGACGAAGCGCAGAACACGACACCCGAGCAGATGAAGTTGTTTCTTACGCGCATCGGTTTCGGCGCCAAGGCGGTGGTCACGGGCGACGTCACGCAGATCGATCTCGCGCGCGGCCAGAAAAGCGGCCTGATCGAATCCAGGAGGATTCTTGCCGATGTGCGCGGCATCGCCTTCACCGAGTTCCTCGCCGAAGACGTCGTGAGGCATCCGCTCGTCGCACGCATCGTTCATGCCTACGAAGAATACGCGCAGAAGCACCCGCCGGAGTGAAGCCAGCGTAAGGGTGCAGGACGCCAGCCGCGCGCGCCGCACACCCGCCGCGGCCCGCTTCCGCGATTGGGTGCGCGCCGCGGCTTCCGGTCAAACGCAGGTCACCGTACGCCTGGTCGGAAGGCCCGAGGCACGCCGGCTGAACTTTGCCTTTCGGGACAAGGACTACGCCACGAACGTGCTTACCTTCGCCTACGAGCGCGGGTTGGGCGACATCGTGCTTTGTCCCGCCGTGATCGCCCGCGAAGCCCGCGAGCAGGGCAAAACGCTCGAGTCGCACTACGCTCACCTGACGGTCCACGCGATTCTCCACTTGCGCGGCTACGACCACGCCCGCGTTCGCGACGCCGCGCGCATGGAGCAGGCCGAAGTGCGCATCCTGAAGCGCCTCGGCTACGCCGATCCGTACGTCATCTGAGCCGCCGCGACGCGCCCGGTACAATGGCCCCCGACATGAACGACTCCGACCGACCCACGCTTCTCGAGCGTCTGTCTGCGCTGGCGCTGCGCGAGCCCGTGGACCGCGAGCAACTCATCTCGCTGCTGCGCTCCGCCTACAAGAAGAACCTCCTCGACGCCGACGCCCTTTCGATCATCGAGGGCGCAATGACGGTCTCCGAGATCCAGGTGCGCGACATCATGATCCCGCGGGCGCAAATGGACGTGATCGACATCAACGAGCCGATCGAGCAGTTCATCTCGGTCGTCATCTCCACCGCGCACTCGCGCTTCCCGGTGATCGGCGAAAACCGCGACGACGTGATCGGCGTGCTGCTGGCCAAGGACCTCCTGCGCCATTACGCCGGCGAAGAGGAGTTCAACGTGCGGGAGATGTTGCGGCCCGCGATCTTTGTTCCCGAGTCCAAGCGGCTGAACGTGCTGTTGCGCGAGTTCCGCGCCAGCCGCAACCACATGGCCATCGTGGTCGACGAGTACGGCGGCGTCGCCGGGCTGGTCACCATCGAGGACGTTCTCGAGCAGATCGTCGGCGACATCGAGGACGAGTACGACTTCGACGAAGCAAGCGACAACATCATCCTCGAGTCGAGCGGCCGGTATCGCGTCAAGGCGCTCACCGAGATTGCCGACTTCAATGCCGCATTCGGCACGTCTTTTTCGGACCAGGAATACCATACGGTCGGGGGACTCGTGATCGCGCATCTCGGCCGCCTGCCCAAGCGCGGCGAGACGGTTACCCTTGACGGGCTGAAAATCCAGGTGCTGCGGGCCGACAGCCGGCGCGTCTACACCCTCACCGTAGTGAAGCCGAAGGCTTGATCGCGTTTTTTTCGCGCGCCGGATTGCGGCAACGGCCGCGACGCGCCTGCCTGATTGCATATCTCGCCGGCGCAAGCCTCGCCGGTGCTTTTGCTCCCATGGATTTCTACCCGCTCGCGCTGGCCGCCCCGGCGATCCTTGCACACCTGTGGCTGGGCGCCGCTCGCGCGCGGGATGCGGCCTGGACGGGATTTGCATTCGGCCTGGGGTTGTTCACCGCTGGCGTTTCCTGGGTCTACGTGAGCCTGTCGGTGTTCGGGGGGATGCCGGCTGCGATAGCCGCTTTCGCCACGCTCCTGTATTGCGCCTTCCTTTCCTGGCCGCTGGCGTTGGCGGGTTACGTCCAGCACCGGCTGCCGGGCGCCGAATCGACGCGCGTCTTTTGCGTCATGCCGGCCGTATGGATGTTCGCGGAAATGCTGCGGGGCCTGGGCTTCACCGGGTTTCCCTGGCTGCTGCTTGGCTATTCCACTACCGATACACCGCTTGCGGGATACGCGCCAATTGCCGGCGTCTATGGACTGTCGCTCATTGCCGTTGTCTGCGCGATGCTGGGATTGCAGTTCGTCACACGTCCCCGGCGCTTCCTGTCGATCGGACTGCTGGTGGCGATTCTCGGCACGGGCGCGTTGCTGCGCCAAATGGAATGGACCCAGCGCTCCGGTGAGCCCGTGACAACTGCGTTGCTGCAGGGAAACATCGCACAGGACATGAAGTTCGATCCCGCGCGCTACGCGAGGACGCTGGAGACCTACGAGCGCCTGGCATTCGCGAGCAAAGCGAAACTGATCGTCCTTCCCGAAACGGCGCTGCCGCGGTTTCTCGATCGCATCGATCCCGCGTTTCTCGCCGGGCTCGAAGCGATCGCGAAGAGGAACGGCGGAGATCTCCTCGTCGGCGTGCCCTATCGGACCGGACCCGCGAATTTCTTCAATTCGGTGATCAGCCTGGGCGTGTCGCCGCCGCAGCTCTACAGCAAGGTGCACCTGGTGCCGTTCGGTGAATTCGTGCTGCCGGGCTTTGGCTGGATCGTCAACATCCTCCGGATCCCGATGTCGGACTTTTCCACCGGCCAGACCGTGCAGCGCCCGCTGGAGGTCGCCGGGCAGAAAGTCGCGATCAACATCTGCTATGAGGACGTGTTCGGCGAAGAAATCATCCGGGCCCTGCCCGCGGCGACCTTGCTTGTCAACGTCAGCAACATGGCATGGTTCGGGGATTCGCTCGCGCCCGCGCAACATCTGCAGATGGCCCGCATGCGCACGATCGAAACGGGGCGGGCGATGCTGACGGCCACCAATACCGGGATGACCGCCGCGATCGACCGGGACGGCCGGGTACTGGCACGTTTGCCGCAATACGTCGAAGGCCGTCTCGAGGCAGTGGTCAGCGGATATACCGGTGCCACGCCCTACACGCGTTTTGGCAACTGGCTCACGCTCGCGGTGGCATGCGGACTCATCGCGCTATCCGTGCTAGTGCGGAAAAGGTAAAATCCGCTTCACTTTTTTCGGCGCCTCGAACGCTCGGAACGGTCCCACGCGGGCGCGCTCATGCTCACCTTTCAGCAACTCATTTTCCGGCTCAACGATTTCTGGGACAGGCACGGCTGCGCGCTGCTCCAGCCCTATGACATGGAGGTTGGCGCGGGAACCTTCCACACGGCGACTTTCCTGCGCGCCATCGGACCCGAGCCCTGGAAGGCGGCCTACGTGCAGCCTTCGCGCCGGCCCAAGGACGGGCGCTACGGCGAAAATCCGAACCGCCTGCAGCACTACTACCAATACCAGGTGGCGCTCAAGCCGTCGCCTGCAAACATCCAGGACCTGTATCTGGACTCGCTGACCGCGATCGGCGTCGACCCGAAAATGCACGACATCCGGTTCGTGGAGGATGACTGGGAATCGCCCACGCTTGGGGCGTGGGGCCTGGGATGGGAAGTCTGGCTCGATGGCATGGAGGTCACGCAGTTCACCTACTTCCAGGAAGTCGGCAGCCTCGCCTGCAAGCCGGTGCTCGGAGAAATCACCTATGGCCTCGAGCGGCTTGCCATGTATCTGCAGGAAAAGGAAAGCATTTACGACCTCGTGTGGACCGACGGCGTGACCTATGGCGACGTGTACCACCAGAACGAAGTCGAGCAATCGAAATACAACTTCGAATACGCCAATGTCGAATTGCTCCTGCGCCTGTTCACCGACTTCGAGGGCGAAGCAAAGAAATTGATCGGCGCGGGCCTTGCGCTGCCGGCCTATGAAATGGTCATGAAGTGCTCGCATACCTTCAACCTGCTCGATGCCCGCGGCGCGATCTCGGTGACCGAGCGCGCCGCCTACATCGGCCGCGTGCGCGCGCTGTCGCGCCTGGTGGCGCAGGCGTACCACGATTCGCGCGAAGCGCTGGGCTTCCCGATGCTCGCGAAGCCGGCGAAGGCGGCGTAGATGCAAGCCACGCTGCTGGTCGAGCTGCTGACCGAGGAGCTGCCGCCGAAGTCGCTGCGAATTCTTGGCGATGTCTTCGGGCAGGAGGTATTCAACGGACTTGTACACCACCAGTTGAAGCAGCGCGTCCCGGATCTGAGTGTGTTTGCAACTCCACGACGGCTTGCTGTCTTAGTTCCTCAAGTTCTCGAAACGGCCCAAGACCGAGAAACCCAGGTGGAGGGTCCAAAAATTGACGCCCCTTCTGCGGCAATCGCAGGTTTTGCCAGAAAGCACGGCTTGTCCGTAGATGCGCTGGAGCACAAGGAAACCGCCAAAGGAAAAGTCGTACTGGCACGCCAGAAAATCCCGGGCGCAGTTCTGGGCTCGGTACTGACGGACATAGTTTCGAACGCCCTAAAGAAATTGCCGATCCCAAAGGTAATGCGCTGGGGTGATGGAGACGCGGAGTTTGTACGACCGGCTCACAAGCTCGTCATGCTGCACGGCCAACGGGTAGTTCCCGGGAGCGTACTCGGGCTCTCATCCGGCAATACGACCAGTGGCCACCGATTCATGAGTCCCGGCGATATCAGTCTCTCGAATGCCGATGAATATGAGTCAAGACTGAAGGGCGAAGGCAAGATCATTCCATCTTTCGCTGAACGCAAACGATTGATTTGCGACGCCTTGGAATCGAAGGCGTTGGAACTGGA
>JANMXB010000442.1:0-2971 GCA_031380765.1 Pseudomonadota bacterium
CCCAATGTCTGGAAGACCGCGGTGGCGGTCGGCATCATCTACGTGCCGATCATGGTCCGGCTGACGCGCGGCGTGACGCTGGAGATCGCGCGGGAGGAATTCGTGCTCGCCGCAAAGGCGCGCGGAGAACGGCTGTGGTACATCCTCGCGGCCGAAATCCTGCCCAACGCCTGGCCGCCGATCATCGTCGAGGCGGCGTTGCGCGTGACGTTCGCCATCATGCTCGGCGCGGCACTTTCCTTTCTTGGCCTGGGCGTGCAGCCGCCAAGCTCGGACTGGGGCCTCATGATCGCCGAGGCGCGGCCTTTCATCGATACCGCGCCGTGGGTCGCGCTCGCGCCCGGCATGGTCCTCTGCATCACCGTGATCGCGGTCAACCTGGTCGGCGACGGCCTGCGCGAAGTGCTGGATCCGCGCCTGCGCAGGGGACGCGCATGAGCGGGCCCGTGCTGCGAGTCGACAACCTGACCCTCGCGTATCCCGCGGGCGACAAGTGGCTGCACGCGCTCGAAGACGTAACGTTTTCGATCGGCAAGGGCCGCGCGCTGGGCCTTGTGGGAGAGTCGGGCTCGGGCAAGAGCAGCACGGCCCTCGCGGTGCTCGGGTTGCTCGCGCCCGAGGCCAGAATCACGAGCGGGCGCATCCTGTTTGGTGAGCAATCTTTGCTCGACCTGCCCGACGCAGCGCGGCGGGCCCTGCGTGGCGACCGCATCAGCGTCGTGTTCCAGGATCCGTTCACGTCGCTCAATCCCGCCATCCAGGTCGGGCGCCAGATCGCCGAGCCGCTGGTTCTGCACCGGGCCCTGAGCGCAAGCGATGCGGGCACCGAAGCGCGGCGGCTGCTCGCCGAAGTCGGCATCGCGCGGCCCGAAGACGTGGCACGCGCCTATCCGCACCAGCTTTCGGGCGGCATGAAGCAGCGCGCGCTGATCGCCACCGCGCTGGCCTGCTCGCCGGAATTGCTGGTGCTCGACGAGCCGACCACCGCGCTCGACGTGACGATCGAGGCGCAGATCCTCGATCTGCTGGAGCGGCTGCGGCGCGAGCGCGGCCTTTCGATGCTCTACATCACGCACAATCTCGGAGTCGTGGCGCGGATCTGCGACGACGTCTGCGTCCTGTATGCCGGTCGCGTGGTCGAGAGCGGATCCACCGAGCGGGTGCTGCACAGCCCCGGGCATCCCTACACCAAAGGCCTGCTGGCCTCGCTGCCAAAAGTCGCGGAGCGCCAGAAGCGCCTCGCGCCGATTCCCGGCCGCTTCCCGGACCTGGCTTCGCCCCCCGCGGGCTGCATCTTTCATCCGCGCTGCCATTTTGTGCTCGAGCGTTGCAGGACGGCGCCGCAAGCCCTCGGCGACGGTCCGCACCAGGTCGGCTGCTGGCGGGCCGCGGAGCTCGAAGGCATGCAGTGGCCGGCGCCCGATGAGGCAGTCATTGCCCCGGTCGCCGCTGCACAGGCCGCGGCGCCGCTGGTCCAAGTGCGCAACCTCGCCAAGCAGTTCCAGTTGGGTGGCTTCTTCGACGCGCTCACCATCAACCGCGCTGGCGGTTTCCCGCTGCGCTTCGATCCGCCGCGGGTTCGCGCCGTCGACGGCGTGTCGCTCGACATAGCCCCCGGCGAGGTGCTTGGCCTGGTGGGCGAATCCGGCTGCGGCAAGTCGACGCTGGGGCGCATGCTGGTGCGCCTGATCGAGCCCACCGAGGGTACCATCCGCATTGCCGGCGAGGACGCGCGCTCCTTGTCGGGGAGCGCCCTGCGCGAGCACCGCCGCATCGCGCAGATCATTTTCCAGAACCCCGATTCCTCGCTAAACCCGCGCAAGACCGTGGCGCAGATCGTGGCCCGCCCACTCGTGCTGTTCGACCTCGCCCGCGGCGAGGCGCTGGCTGCCAAGGTCGCCGAGCTGCTCGACCTGGTGCGCCTGCCCGCCACGTTTCTTGACCGCTATCCGCACCAGCTCTCGGGCGGGGAGAAGCAGCGCGTGGGCATTGCGCGCGCCCTGGCCACGTCGCCCCGGTTCATCGTGTGCGACGAAGCGGTCTCGGCGCTCGATGTCTCGGTGCAGGCCTACGTGCTCAATGTGCTGGCCGACCTGCGCGACCGGCTCAACGTGGCGTACCTTTTCATTTCCCACGACCTGTCCGTAATCGCGCATATCGCGGACCGGGTCGCGGTCATGTATCGCGGTGCAATAGTGGAAGAGGGACCGGTGGCCGACGTCCTGCAGCCGCCTTGCCACCCGTACACCGAGGCATTGCTCTCGGCGATTCCGGAAGTGGGCCGCGAGGCGGGGAGGGAGCGAATCCGGCTGCGTGGCGACGTGGTGGAGCAGGACGTGTCCCTGCAGGGGTGCCGTTTCCAGCATCGCTGCCCGCGCAAGATCGGCACGATTTGCGCAACCGAAACCCCGCCGGTACGCGCGGTTACAACGGCGCATCGCATTGCCTGCCACATTCCCGTGGAAGACCTGCGCAACGCAAGTCCGCTGGCCGCAAATCCAGCCCAGCCTGCTTTGTAAGGCTTTCGATTTTGTAAGCCTGGCGAGCGAACCCGCCATACGACCGCGCCGTCGAGGAGCGCGTCGGTACGCCAGTTAACCGACTGCGGCCAATTTTGATGGATTAATGAGTGCTGGATGTTCGGCGCGCCCTAGTGGTGCCCGTAGTCTTTTTCATCTCTACCACCGACCAGGAGAAAATTATGGAAACCACCGCTGGAAGCATCCCCCCGAACGGCAATGCCGGCACGATGCCGGGCAACGGCGCCTCGAAAGTCGATTCCAAAGTCGACAAAGCAGCCTCGGCCGTGCACTCGGCAATCGACGACGCGGCCCGCAAAGCCAAGCCCGCGATCGACCGCGCAGCTTCACTTGCCCATGACGCGGCCGACAAACTGAAGGGCGCCAGCGCCCAGACCGCCGACTGGATGAGCCAGAAGACCGAGAGCCTGTCGGCCACCCAGAAGAAGCTC
>JANMXB010000451.1:0-3662 GCA_031380765.1 Pseudomonadota bacterium
TGTACATGAGCAGGGCCGGATCCTCTTCGCACGGCGCGCGCACGGCAATCTTCGGCAGGCGCTCCTCGACAAACAAACTCGGCGCATCGACGTCGATCACGATGACTTCGATTTCGCGCCCGGTGGCTTTTACACGCTCGGCCAGCGCCTCGGCATGTTCGGCGTCGGCGAACGCAACACGCACGCCCGAATGCGCGAGCACATGGTCAAGATGCGATGCCTGGGAATGGAGATTGAGCGGCACCGAAACGAATCCGCCATACATCGTGCCCAGGAAAATCGCGGCGGTCTGGTAACCGTTGGCGCAATAGAAAGCGATGCGGTCGCCAGGAACGTAGCCGCAGCCGAGCAGGAAGCGCGACAAGTTTTGCGCCTGCCGCTTCAATTCGCCGAAGGTAAGCTCCCGGCCGGTTTCAGGCGCGATGAGGTAAGCCTTGCCGGGGCGCTCGCGCGCCTGCTTGTCGACGAAGCGCCGGATCGTCCTCGCCGCGGCCCCGACCACGCTCGCCTTTCTCACTACCTTCCGCGCTTGGCGTGGTAGGCGCCGAACATGTCCCCGATGGTGGGGATGCGCGGGGGAATGGTGCGTACGATGCGCGTCGTATTGAGGTAATGGCGGTAGTTCATGTTCTCCGAAATCGAGTTGCGTCCCCAGGTGCCGCAGCCCATGGAAAGCGAAAACGGCAGGCCGTTGTCGAACGCGCCTCCGTTGGCGATGGCATGGGCCTGGTTGACGATGACGCGCGCGGCCGGCATTTCCAGACCCAGCCGCATGACATGCGCCTCATCCGTGGTGTGGATGCCTACGGAATGGCCCGCGCCCTGGTGCGCGTAGATTTCCTTCACCGTGTCGAACGCCTGGTCGAAGTCATTCACGCGATAAAGCGTCAGCACGAGCGAGAGCTTCTCCCCGGAGAATGGGAACTTCCCGCCGATACCCGACTCCTCGACCATGAGGAACTTCGCACCCTGCAGCCCGGCGCGGGCGAGTCCTGCCGCTTTCAGGAGGTCGGCCACCGGCCTGGCCATGATCGCCGGATTGAGCTTGCCGCCAAGCCACATCGCGGCGCGCAGCTTTTCCTTCTCTGCCGCATCGAGCATCGCGCCGCCGGCCTTCGCGAGCTCGTAAAGCATCGCCGCGTACACCGACTCCAAAACGACCACTGCGTTTTCCGATGAGCAGCTGGTGGCGTTGTCGAAGCACTTCGAATCGCGGATCTTGACTGCGGCATCGGCAAGGTCCGCTGTCCTGTCCACGATGACCGCGACGTTGCCCAGCCCTACGCCGACCGCCGGAGTACCCGACGCGTAAGCCGCGCGCACATTGGCCTGCGAACCCGTCGCTACCACCAGGTCGGCCTGGCGCATGAGCTCGTAGGTTGTGTCCTTGGTCACCGGCGAGGGGAGCGCCTGCACGAGATCCCTCGGCGCGCCTACCTTGTCGAGTTCCGCATGCACGAACTCGAGCAGCAGCGCGGCGGTCGACCAGCCCTTGGGCGAAGGGGCGAGGACGACGGCGTTGCGCCCCTTGAGCGCGTTGATGATCTTGTTGGCCGGCGTCGCGCCAGGATTCGTGGATGGCGTGATCGCAGCCACCACACCCACGGGCCGCGCGATCTCGACGATCCCGAGCTCCGGGTATTCCGCGATCACCCCGACCGACTTCGCGCCCTTGAGGTCGCGCAGCAGACCCATGGTCTTGCGCTCGTTCTTGGCGAGCTTGTCCGGAACGTTCCCGAGACCGGTGTCGCGCACGGCAAGCTCGGCGAGGCGGCGATTGTTTGCGGGCTTGACGATAGCCCAGCCCGCGGCGGTGACGACTTCGTCGACCTGTGCCTGATCGTAGCTCTCAAAAATCCGCTGCGCGGCCCGGGCCCGCTCGACGAGCCGGACTACGATGTCTTTCGCGGTCGGACAAACAGGGACGGCTGCCATGACTTCACCGGGGACCAAAACCCGAGTCTATTCCAGTTTGATTCCGGCCTGCTGGATCAGCGCGGCCCATTTTCTGAGCTCGGCCTTGACCGTCTGGTCGAGCTCCGCCGGAGAATTTCCGACCGCGTCCGCGCCCTGCTCGAGCAGCTTCTGCTTCACCTCCGGCAGCCGGACCACCCGCGCGACTTCCTGGTGCAGGCGGCCGACAATATTCGCCGGCGTGCGCGCGGGCGCAAAAATCGCATACCACGAGTCCACCTCGTAATCGGGAATGCCGAGTGCTTCGGCCACCGTGGGCACGTCGGGCGCGGCGCCGGAACGCTTCAGCGTGGTCACCGCGATCGGCCGCAGCTTGCCGCTCTTCACGAATCCCATTGCAGCGGGGATCGACACGAACAAAAGCGGCACCTGACCGCCGAGCACGTCCGTGGTTGCCGGCCCTCCACCCTTGTAGGGAATGTGCAGGAGTTTGATGCCCGCGCGCAGATTGAGCAGCTCGCCCGCGATGTGCGAGGGCGTGCCCGCCCCCACCGACGCGAATGCAACCTTGCCGGGCTGTGCCTTCGCCTGCGCCACGATGTCCTGCATCGTCCTGTACGGCGACGCGGGGTTCGCCGCGATCAGCTGCGGCAGGCTGGCTACGGTCGTCACCGACATGAAGTCCTTCTCCACGTCGAACGACAGCTTGTAGAGCAGCGGATTAATCGTGTGCGAAGAAAGCGTAAACAGGAACGTGTAGCCGTCCGGCGCGGACTTCGCCGCCGCTTCCGTCCCGACCGCGCCGCCCGCCCCGCCCCGATTTTCAATCACGATCTGCTGCCCCAACGCCCTGGACAGAGGCTCCTGGACGATGCGCGCGATCACATCTGTCCCCCCACCGGGCGGATACGGCACGATGAATCGGACCGGCTTGGAGGGCCAGTCCTGGGCGAGCACGCCGGTCGATGAAAGAACAAGCGCGGCCAGCGCCGCGCAGCGGGCGATTGCTCCAGCCATCAGACGTATGATTTGTATTTGTCCAGATGGCGCACCGGATGCTTGAGGGCATCGCGGCGGAACGGATCGCCGAGCTCGCGCGTCACCATCAGCTCGACGATGGTGGTTTTGCCTTCCTTCTGCGCCTTGCACGCGGCGCGCAGCGCAGGCCCGACTTCCGACAGCGCATCCACCGTGACGCCCTCGGCACCCATCGATTTGGCCACGCCGGCCCAGCTCGGATTCTCCAGGTCCACGCCCAGGAATCGATTCTTGTAGAAGTCGACGTGGTTTTTCTTCTCGGCGCCCCACTGCTGGTTGTTGAACACCACCGCGGTAACCGGCACTTTCTCGCGCACGCAGGTGAGGATCTCCCCGAAGCTCATGCCCCACGCGCCGTCGCCCACATAAGCGATCGCCGGGCGGTCCGGCGCGGCGACCTTGCAGCCGATCATGGTCGGGAAGGCATAGCCGCAGTTGCCGAACATCATCGCGCCGAACATGCTGCGCGGCTTCTCGAACTTGAGGTAGCTGTTGGCGATCTGGCAGATGTTGCCGATGTCGGTCGACACCATGGCGTCCTTGGGCATCGCCTTTTCGAGTTCCTGCAGCATCTGCCGCGGGTGCATGTACTTGGAGTTCTTCGCCACTTCCATGCTCCAGGCATCTTTCTCCTGGTGCCAATTGGCGAGTTCGTTGGCCCACGCCTCGCGCTCGGTGCGGATCGACTTCACGCGCTCTTCCTTGTTAGC
>JANMXB010000473.1:0-14480 GCA_031380765.1 Pseudomonadota bacterium
CGCAGCTCGATACGGCCTACTTCCTTCGCCACGACGCCCAGGACATCGCATGGCAGACGCGCAACCTCCATTACCGGGTGGACACGGACAAGGCCGTGGTGCGCGCCCGCCTGTCGAGGTTCGGCGAAGGTCTCCAGGTAATGATCTATACGCCGGACCGCAAGGAGCTGTTTGCCCGCATATGCGGTTACTTCGAGCGCGCAAACTTCAATATTGTCGAAGCCAAGATCCACACTACCCGTCACGGCTACGCCCTCGACACCTTTCTGATCATGGGGCGGGGCAAGGCGGCTCACTATCGCGACATGATCAGCCTGATCGAAACGGAGCTGGCGCAGGAGCTTCGATCCGAACTGCCGCTCGGGCCTCCGGCCCGCGGCCGGATTTCGCGTCGCGTGCGGCACTTTCCGGTCACGCCGTCGGTCGATATCCGCCCCGACGAGCGCGGCACCCTTTACGTGCTGTCGGTCGTCGCCAGCGACCGGCCGGGATTGCTCTATGGAATCGCCCGGGTGCTGTCCCGCTATGACATCAACCTGCGCACCGCAAAGATCAATACGCTTGGGGACCGCGTCGAAGACGTCTTCCTCGTCTCCGCAGAATCGCTGTCGAACCAGCGCGTCGTCCTGATGCTGGAACAGGACCTGCTGGAGGAGCTGCACGTCTAGCCGCCGCGCGGCGGAAGACGGCCAAGCCTCAGTCGTCCTGGATTTCCCGGTTCGGAAACAAGGCTTCGATGAACCCGAACCGCGTGAAATCGCGCACGCGCATCGGATAAAGCATGCCAATCAGATGGTCGCATTCATGCTGCACCACACGCGCGTGAAATCCTTCGACGACACGATCGACCGGCGCCCCTGACGCGTCGAAGCCGCGGTAGTGCATGCGTTTGTAGCGCGGCACGATGCCGCGCAGGCCGGGAACGGACAGGCAGCCTTCCCAGGCGTCCTCCATTTCATCCGTGACCGGCTCGAGCACCGGATTGATCAGCACGGTATAGGGCACTTCCTCGGCTTGCGGGTAGCGCGGATTGTTCGTGACCCCGAAAATGACCACCTGAAGGCCTACGCCGATCTGAGGTGCGGCAAGGCCCGCTCCATTGAGATGTTCCATCGTATCGTGCATGTCGCCGAGTAGGCTTTGCAGTTCGGGCGCGGCGAAATCCGTAACCGGCGTCGCCATCGCGAGCAGGCGCGGGTCGCCCATCTTCAGCACTTCCCGAATCATTGCGCCGCCAGTTTTTCGATGATCCGTCGCACTTTTCCCATCGCTTCCGCCAGCACCGCTGAGATCCTGTCCATCGAAATACCATGCACGCTGTCCCCGCGTCCTGCCGCATAGTTTGCAACCACGGCAATTGTTGCGTACTCCAGCCCGAGCTCGCGCGCCAGAGCGGCTTCGGGCATGGCTGTCATGCCTACAATGTCGGCCCCGTCGCGCTCCAGGCGGTTGATCTCGGCCGCGGTTTCGAGCCGCGGACCCTGGGTTGCCGCATACACCCCGCCGTCCGCCACTGCTTGCCCGCACGTCGCGGCCGCATTCAAGATTCTCACCCGTAGCGCGGAGGTATACGGTTCGGTAAAGTCTACATGCGTAACCTTCGCGCCCGGGCCTTCGAAGAAGGTTGCCCTCCTGCCCCAGGTGTAATCAATGATCTGGTCGGGCAGCACGAGGCTCCCCGGGACATATTCCTTCCTTATGGCCCCAACCGAGGCGACCGATACGACCGCAGTAATGTTCTCCTCTTTGAGCGCCCACATATTTGCGCAGTAGTTCACTTCGTGCGGGGCAATCGTATGCCCGTATCCGTGACGAGCGAGAAATGCAATAGGACGACCGCCGATGTTGCCGAACGTCAGCGGCCCCGAGGGCTCTCCGTAGGGCGTACGCAGCACCTGCCGGCGGGTGACCTCGATATTTGCGAGTCCGGACAGGCCGCTGCCGCCGATGATTGCGAGCCCTGTCATCAGTTCCTGGCCGCGTAGATTTCGGGGAGGTTGCGCCAATAACCCCGCGCGTCCATTCCGCAACCGAACACGAACCGGTCGGGAACACGCAAACCCACGAAGTCGGGCCGGATTGGCTTGGGGCCGGCCAGCATTTTTTCGGTGAGCACAGCACAATAAAACGCCGCCGCACCCAGCTCGATAACGCGATCGCGGATCGCGCTCATCGTGTTGCCCCCGTCCAGGATGTCGTCGAGAACGAGGACCGTTCGTCCGCGTACGGCGGCGGGCGGCGCCACGCGCCAGGCGACGTCGATTCCCAACGTCAATGCACCGTAGCGCGTGGCGTGGATGTAATCGAAATCCAGGGGAAACCGCAGCATGGGGAGAATCTGCCCGGCAAAGAAAACGCCCCCGCCCATGACTGTAAGGACCAGCGGATAGGCATTTTCCAGGCGGGCGGTCACCTCGCCGGCAATCCGGCTGATGGCCGCTTTGACCTCATCGGCCGTGCAGACGAGGTCTGCGTTGCGCAGAACGGCCCACGCCGTCGCGGGGTCAGGCATTTGGATGCCGCCGGGAGAGGAATGCCGAAAATTCCGCGCCGACTTCCGGGTGGTGAAGACCGAGTTCGACGGTCGCCTTGAGATAGCCGAGCTTGGAGCCGCAGTCATAGCGCGTCCCGGCAAAACGGTAGGCCAGCACGCGCTCTTCGGCCAGCAGGGCGGAAATCGCGTCGGTGAGCTGGATTTCTCCGCCGCGCCCGGGTTTCCCCGCCGCAAGGTGATGGAAAACTCGCGGCGTGAGCACGTAGCGCCCGACTACGGCCAGCGTCGAAGGCGCTTCTGCCGGGGCCGGCTTCTCGATAATCGCCTTGATGCGCGTCAACCCAGACTTGGATTGTTCCGGGCTGACGATTCCGTAGCTGGCGGTCTGGTTGCGAGGCACGTCCTCGACGCCGAGGACGGAGCATGCCTCGCGCTCGTACAGCGCCGCCATTTGCGCGATCACCGGCGGGTCCGCGGCAATAAGGTCGTCGGCAAGGATGACCGCGAAAGCCTCGTCCCCGATCGCCGGCTGGGCGCAAAGGACAGCATGGCCCAGCCCGAGAGGTTCGGCCTGGCGAATGTAGATGCATCGGCAACCGGTGGGCAGCACTCCCCGGATCATGTCGACGAGCTCCTGCTTTCCCTTGGCGGCCAGTTCATTCTCCATTTCGTAGGCCTTGTCGAAATGGTCCTCGATCGCGCGCTTGTTGCGTCCTGTGACAAACACCAGGTCGGTAATGCCGGCCGCGGCCGCTTCCTCGACCGCGTACTGGATCAGCGGTTTGTCCACGATCGGCATCATCTCCTTGGGGCTCGCCTTGGTGGCAGGCAGGAACCGGCTCCCCAGTCCGGCGACCGGAAATACCGCTTTCTTCAATGGACGAGAGGGCGTCATTCGGATCCTTCCATCAGTTCCAGGAACTGCTTTTCGTCGAGCACCGCGACACCCAGCCGGAGTGCCTTGGCCAGTTTCGTGCCGGAATCCTCTCCGGCAACCACATAGTCCGTTTTCTTCGACACCGAGCCGGAAACCTTGTGGCCTTTCGCCTCGATCATGGCACGTGCGTCTTCCCTCGTCATTGTCCCCAGAGAGCCGGTCAGCACGAAGGTCTTCGACTCCCCGGTGGGACAAGCGCGGCCGCCTTCGGTCTCCGGCCATGCCAACCCGGCCTCCCGCAATTCCCGGATGACCTTCAGGTTGTGCGGCTCGTCGAAGAACTGCCGGATTGATTTCGCCACGACCGGACCGACGTCCGGCGCGGACTCCAAGGCCCCGGTCCCGGCCGAGATGAGCCGGTCCAGGCTGCCGAAATGGGCCGCAAGGTCGCGCGCGGTGCTTTCGCCCACGTTGCGAATGCCGAGCGCATAGATGAAACGCTGCAACGTGGTCTGCCGCGATTTGTCGAGGGCGCCAAGCAGGTTTGCGGCAGATTTTTCCGCCATGCGCTCGAGCGCCGACACCTGAGGCAGGCGCAACTTGTAAAGATCCGCCGGGGTGTGCACCAATCCTGCGTCGACCAGTTGATCGACAAGCTTCTCACCGAGGCCCTCAATGTCCATGGCACGCCGGCTGGCGAAATGAATCAGGGCCTGCTTGCGCTGGGCCGGACAGTACAGTCCCCCTGAGCACCGCGCTACGGCTTCCCCGGGCGACCTGACGATTGCCGAGCCGCATACGGGGCACCTGGAGGGCATTGAGAACACCGATGTTCCCGCGACGCGCTTTTCGATGAGCACCGAGACAACTTCCGGGATGACGTCCCCAGCGCGACGCACGATCACCGTATCGCCGATGCGCACATCCTTGCGGCGCAGCTCATCCTCGTTGTGCAGCGTTGCGTTCGTAACCGTCACTCCGCCCACGAACACGGGTTTCAGGCGCGCCACCGGCGTGACCGCTCCTGTGCGTCCGACCTGCACGTCGATCCCGAGCACCTGGGTCAACTCCTCGTCCGCGGGGAACTTGTGAGCGACTGCAAAGCGGGGCGCCCGCGAAACGAATCCCAGCTGCCGCTGCCAGTCGAGCCGGTTCACCTTGTACACGACACCATCGATTGCATACGGTAGTTTTGGCCGCAGCGCGCCGATCCTCATGAAGTACGCCAGCAATCCAGCCACGCCCGCGACCGTCGAGCGCTCGGCCGCCACCGGAAACCCGAGCGCCGCAAGGCTGTCGAGGATCCCGGAATGGGTGCGCTGCGAGGAGTCCGGCTCGGCGACCCCGTAGGCGAAAAATCTCAAGGGCCGCCGCGAAGTAATGCGCGAATCGAACTGCCTCAGGCTGCCAGCGGCCGCATTGCGCGGATTCACGAATTCCTTTTCTCCGGCTGCGCGCTGACGCTCATTCATCTTTTCGAAGTCACCTCGAAACATGATGACTTCACCGCGTACCTCGAACTCGCGGACATTGGCGTCTTTCGGCAGCCCGAGGGGTATCGCATGCACCGTGCGAAGATTGGGAGTCACGTCTTCGCCCGTCGCCCCATCGCCGCGGGTCGCGCCCTGAACGAACACGCCATTGCGGTAACTCAGGCTGATGGCGAGGCCGTCGAATTTCGGCTCAACTGCATACTCGACACTGTCGACGCCCAGCGCCTTGCGGATGCGCTCGTCGAATGCCGCGACCTCCTCTTCCGAAAAAGCGTTGTTCAGGGACAGCATCGGGGTCCGATGCGCAACCTCGGCAAAATGGGACACGGGACTCGCGCCGACCCGCTGGGAGGGCGAGTCCGGGGCAGCCAGCTCGGGGTATTGCGCCTCCAGATCCTGGAGGCGGCGAAACAGGCGATCGTATTGCGCGTCCGGAACGCTCGGATCGTCGAGAATGTAGTAGCGGCGGTTGTGCTCTTCGATTTTCCGGCGCAACGACTCCGCCTCTTCGCGCAATGCCCTGGAAAGCGCCATCGACGGTGGTCAGGAGAACAGGCGCAGCGCGAGCGCGCTTCCCGGCGAGATCCCGTGGGCTTCCAGGTTCCGGCGCACCATCACAAGCTGGGCGTTGATCGCCGACACCGCGCGCTCGTCAAGGGGCTGATTGTTGTCGTCCACCAGTCCGCCGCCCAGCAGGTTGGCCAGGTGCCTGCCGAACCTTACCATCGCATCGAATGTCTGCTGTGTTTCGGGGGCTCGCGGCACGTCCATGGACAGTGTCAGCGCTTGCGGCGCGGCGTCTTTCATCGTGGCGGCTTCGAATCGCCCGCCACTTCGGTCGGCGAGCGCGTAGACCTCGAGTCCGCTTTCGTCGGCAAGCGTGAAGCGCCCGGCGCGATCGAGCGCGAATCCGCAAGCCTCCGCGGCCGCGCGCAGCTTGGTTCCGGCGAACGCGGTGCCTGGTGCCGCGATGACGTGGAAAGCCACCTGGATGTCGGCCTCGGCGCATATTTCGTCCAGTGCCCGTGCCGCTTCCAGCGCATCGCGCATTTCCGGGCATACGGCCAGCGCCCGGAGTTTCGCCGCCAGCGTTTCCACTTCGGAACGAAATTCGAGGAGCTCGCTCTCGCTCACGACGCCTTTGCGGCTCACCAGCTGCAGGGCCGCCCTTGCGTTGCGCCAGGATCCACTCTGGCGCGGTGGTCCCCATTCGCCATCGGTTGCGGCGGCAAACCCGGCGCGCCGCGCGAAGCGATGCTCCACGCCGGACCAGGCCTCTTGCAGCGCGGCGAGGCTGACCGGTTCCTGCGCTTCCAGTTCGATGACATAGTCGATGCGGGGATCGGGCAATGGCTGGTCACCGCCCGGTCCGGGGCCGCTATGCTCGGCGATGGGAAGCCGGGAGGCGAAGTCGGACTCGCCGCGCGGTTCTTCGTTGCCACCGGAGTGCAGGCCGGTGCTCGTTTCAGCACCGATGAGGACATCGGGATGCCGGGACCGGAAGGTCTCGTCAGTCGCGCGTCCGGCGCGATATTCCTGCCACTTGTTATAGGCGAACACCGCAACTATCACCAGCGCGCCGATCAGGACCAGGCTCATCTGGAATTCGCTCATGGCCTGTGGCCCTCAGGCCGCGAGTTCCTCGCGCAGGCGCAGGGCCGCGTCGATATCGACGGCCACCACCCGCGACACGCCGGATTCCTGCATCGTCACCCCGACCAGCTGGCTTGCCATTTCCATCGTGATCTTGTTGTGGCTGATGTACAGAAACTGCGTCTGCAGGGACATTTTCCTCACCAGGTCGCAGAAGCGCTGCGTGTTCGAGTCGTCGAGCGGCGCATCGACCTCGTCCAGCAGGCAGAACGGCGCGGGATTGAGCTGGAAGAGGGAGAACACGAGCGATATCGCGGTGAGCGCCTTTTCCCCGCCCGAGAGCAGATGAATGGTGCTGTTGCGCTTGCCCGGAGGCTGGGCCATGACTTGCACGCCTGCGTCCAGGATCTCTTCGCCGGTCATGATGAGGCGGGCTTCGCCCCCGCCGAACAGCAATGGAAAGAGCGAGCCGAAATGCCGGTTCACGCTGTCGAACGTCTCGCGCAGCAATTCCCGTGTCTCGCGGTCGATTCGCCTGATCGCATCCTCGAGCGTGTTGGCTGCCTCCTCGAGATCCGCAGACTGCGAGTCGAGGAATCCCTTGCGCTCGCTGCTGGTTTTCAGTTCTTCAAGGGCCGCAAGGTTGACGGCCCCGAGTTCGGCGATTGACTGATTGAGCCTGGTGATTTCAGCCTGCAGCGCGGAGGGCCGCGGCGCCGACTCTGCTCCGGCGGAAAGCCTCGAATCGTCCGCGCCCGCCTCCGCGAGCTGCGCCGCGAACTGGTCGTGATTGATCCTGGCGGCCTGCTCCTTCAGCCGCAGTTCGCCGACGCGCTCGCGCAGCGGGTTCATTCGCGCTTCGATCTGCAGACGCTCTTCCTCCAGGCTGCGCAGGGCTGCCGATGCGGCCTCGACCGTGTTGCGCGCTTCCGCGAGCGTCTTTTCGCAGCCGATGCGAGCTTCGATCGCGGCGTCGAGCGCTTCGCGGACCGCGGGGATCGGATCGACCGCCAGCTCCTCGGTCAGCTTGACCACGTCCAGATCCGCTCTTTCGATCTGCTGATCGACGATCCTGACCGAATTGTCGATCTCGTTGATCTTCGAAACGCACTCCCTCTCGGCGTACACCGCTTCCTGGGATTCGCGCTCGCTCTGCTGCAATGCCCGTCGCTGTTCGCCCAGCGCCACCTCTGCCGCGATATGCGCCTCGCGAACCTGGCCCAGGCCTGTTCGCAACTCTGCGATTTCGGCCTCTATGGCTTCGAGCGTGCCATGAAGTTCGGCCTGCCTCACGGCGCCTTTCTGAAGCTCGAGGGCGATGCCCTGGAGCTCGGCTCCAATCTGACCGCTGCGCTCGAGGTAGCGCTCCGAGGCCTGTGTAAGCTTGAGCAACTCGATATTCGCCTCGTGGGCGCTGCCCTGCAATTCCGATGCGGTGTCGCGGGCCTCTGCGAGCTCGGCCTGCCGCCCCGCCAGCCGCTGCTCGTGTTCCGCGACGTCGCTGCGCGCCGCCTCCAGCGCCGCCGCGAGAACCTTCAAGCGAATGTCCAGGGCTTCGATTTCCGATTGACGAACGAGGAGCCCCGAATCGGTCGCGTCAGGCGCATGGAAGCTCACGCTGTGGCGTGAAAACTTGTGCCCGTCGCGGTTTACCAGCAACGCTCCGGGTGGCAGCGCGGCCCGCGCCTCGCTGGTGGGCGTCCCCTCCACCGCATGCACCCCCGCGAGCCAGTCTTCCACCACCCCGGCCAATCCCGGTTCGCTGAGCGTAATCTTTTCGGCCAACGGCGAGCGCCCCTCCCCCCGATCCGCGCCCGAGCCTGGCGCGGGCATGTAAAAACTGGCCTTGGCGGGCGGCTTGTCGGCGCCAAGCGCCGCCACCAACTCGAGCGCGCCAAGCTCATGTGCATGCAGGCGCTCTCTGAGCACCGCCTCGACGGCGGTTTCCCATCCGGGATCGATCCGCAGCTTCTCCCAGAAATGCGGCAGTCCGGATAGCCCATGCCGGTCGAGCCAGCCGGCGAGCTTGCCGTCCTCGGCCATGGAGTCCTGAATCTGCCGCAGGGTGGCGAGCTGTGCATCCGCGGCGCTGTGCTCACGCAGCGCGTCGTTGAGTTGGCCGACCGCAACCTGCCGCTCCCGGTCCAGCGCGCTGCAGGCATCCTGGAGAGCGGCGGTCGCGCTCTGGGCCTCTTCGATGCGGCGATCGAGTTCCGCAACGCGGCTTTCGTGATCCTGCTGAGCCTGCGCGTCCGGCCGGTCGAGCGTTTCCAGTTCGGCCTTCAGCCGATCGTCCCGCTGCCCCAGGGTCTGGACCGAGCGCTCGGCGTGGCTCAGATTGGCCTGCTCGAGCTGAAAACGGCTTTCCGCCTGCATCGCCTGGCTGCGGACCTCGTTGAGCCTTTCCTGGGCGATGCGAAAGGCGTGCTCGGCATGCGGAAGCTTGTCGTTCTCGGCGCCAAGCGCCAACTGTGCGGCGGCGACTCTTTGTTTCGCGCCGCCCTGCCGGTCGGCCCACATGTGCAGGGCCTGCGTGAGCTGGGCACGCTGCTCGCGCCATGACCCGAGCTGCGCGCGCAATTCGATATGCCGGTTCTCCAGCCGCTGGCGGGTCTCCTCGACGTGCCTGAGCTCGGATTCATGCCGGGCGACTTCGGAGTTTGCAGCGTAGAGCGCCGCCTGCGCGGCGTTCAGGCCATCGCCCGCCGAGTAGTGCGCGCTGCGCGCAGTCTCTATGCGGCTTTCCGATTCCCTGAGGCTTGCAGTCTCCGACTCGAGCTCGTTTGCAGTGCGGATGATCTCCTGCGCGTGACGCTCGCGCTCGGCCGCGGCGTCGCGGCGCCGGATAAACCAGAGCAGCTGCTGCTTGAGCTGCAGATCGGACTGGAAATCCTGATAGCGGCCCGCGACTTCGGCCTGCTTTTGAAGCTTCTCGATCTGCGTTCCGAGCTCGGTCCTGATGTCCGTCACCCGCGCAAGGTTCTCACGGGTATCGGCAAGCCGGTTTTCCGTTTCCCTGCGCCTTTCCTTGTATTTCGAAACGCCGGCGGCCTCTTCGAGAAAAATCCGCAATTCCTCGGGCTTGGCCTCGATGATGCGCGAGATCATGCCCTGCTCGACAATGGCGTAGGCGCGCGGTCCCAGGCCCGTGCCCAGAAAAATGTCGGTGATGTCGCGCCGGCGAACGTGGGTGTTGTTGATGTGATACGACGAATCCCCGTCCCGCTGCAGGACGCGCTTTACCGAAATTTCCGCGTATTGCGACCACTGGCCGGCGGCACGGCCCAGCGTGTTGTCGAAAATGAGCTCGACACTCGCGCGCGCGAGCGGTTTGCGGTTCACCGAACCGTTGAAGATGACGTCCATCATCGAGTCGCCGCGCAGCGCGGAGGCGCGTGTCTCGCCGAGTACCCAGCGCACGGCGTCGATCACATTCGATTTTCCGCATCCGTTGGGACCGACGATGCCGACCAGCTGCCCCGGGACGTGGATGGACGTGGGATCGACGAACGACTTGAATCCGGAGAGCTTGATCTGGGTGAGGCGCACGGAAGCTTGTTTTGTTCTGGAGTTCGAGGGCCGTGGCGCGAGCGAAAACCGCTCGAAAGAATCGGCAATCTGCCATGGAAATTGAGCGGGCTATGATACCATTTTCGCGCTCCCGTTCCTTTCTCCGCCCCAATTTTCGCGCGCCTTCGATGCCTTCCCGACCGAGCAGAAAGCTGCAGACGTTTCCCAATCCGGTCACCGCGCGGGACTATCGAATTCACATGGAAATCCCGGAATTCAGCTGCCTGTGCCCAATGACCGGGCAGCCGGATTTCGCGACCCTGACAATCGACTATGTGCCCGACAAGACGTGCGTCGAACTGAAGTCGCTCAAACTCTACGTCTGGTCGTATCGCGATCAGGGCGCCTACCACGAAGCGGTTTCGAATCGCATCCTCGATGACCTGGCGGCAGCGACCCGGCCCCGGTATCTGAGGCTGACCGCGAAGTTCAACGTACGTGGCGGAATCTTTACCACCGTGGTTGTCGAGTATCGCAAACGCGGCTGGCGTCCGTTGCCCCAGGTCCTCCTCGACACGCTCCCTGCCGGCGATCCGCATGCCGCCTCGTGAGGTTGCGCGCCGCCCGCGCGCCTTTGCTCCGGCGCAGCACATGAATCCGCGATTGGCACGCTTGCAGCCTTACCCGTTTGAAAAGCTGCACGCCCTCCTTGCGGGCGTGGTGCCCAATGCCGGCCTCAAGCCGATCAACCTGTCGATCGGCGAGCCCAAGCACGCCACGCCGGAGCTGATTAAATCAGCCCTGACGGCGAACCTTGACGGACTTTCAGCCTATCCGGCGACTGCGGGACTGCCGGAGCTGCGCGAGGCAATCGCGGGTTGGCTCTCGCGCCGGTACCAGCTCCCCGCGGTGGATCAGGCCACGCAGGTCATTCCGGTGAACGGCTCGCGCGAGGCGCTGTTTGCCTTCGCGCAAACCGTCATTGACCCGTCCCCTGGCAACGCAATCGTGGTTTGTCCCAATCCTTTCTATCAGATTTACGAGGGCGCTGCCGTGCTTGCCGGCGCGAACCCGGTCTACCTGAACGCCCAGGCAGCTTCCGGCTTCAAGCCTGACTATCGCGCGCTTTCAGACGATACGTGGCGAAACGTGCAACTCGTCTACGCTTGTTCACCTGCCAATCCCGGTGGCGCCGTCATGAACCTCGACGACTGGCGGGGGCTGTTCGAGCTCTCCGACCGGTTCGGATTCGTCATCGCTTCCGACGAGTGCTATTCGGAACTCTATTACGACGAAGCGGCTCCCCCGCTGGGCGCGATGCAGGCGGCATTCATGCTGGGCCGGACGGACTATCCGCGCCTGGTCATGTTTTCCAGTCTCTCGAAACGCTCCAACGCGCCTGGCTTGCGCTCGGGATTCGTCGCCGGCGACGCCACCCTGCTCAAGAGCTTCCTTCTGTATCGCACCTACCACGGAAGCGCCATGAGCGTAACGGTGCAGCGCGCCTCCGTTGCCGCCTGGCGCGACGAAGCGCACGTGACCGCGAATCGCCGCCTTTACGCGGAGAAATACGCGGCGGTGATGCCGCTCATCCGCCCGCCCCTCGAGGCGCATCGGCCCGAAGGTGGCTTCTATCTCTGGATGCGCACACCGATCGACGATGCGCAGTTCACGAGGCAGTTGCAGCGCGACTATAATGTGCTCGTCCTTCCGGGCAGCTTTCTGGGACGCGAGTCAGATGGCGTCAATCCCGGGCGGAACTATGTCCGCCTCGCGCTGGTTCAGCCGCTGGCGGATTGTGTGGACGCGATGCGGCGCATTGTCAGATTCTCCGAAAGCCTATAGCCCATGCAGGAAGTGCAAAAAATCATCGACCAGGCGTGGGAAAACCGCGCGGGTCTCAGTCCTTCCTCCGCCCCTGGCGCCGTGCGGGACGCGGTCGAGCAGGTCATCGCCGGGCTGGATTCGGGTTCCCTGCGCGTCTGCGAAAAAAAGGCGGGCGTCTGGACTACGCACCAATGGATAAAGAAGGCGGTGCTGATTTCCTTCCGGCTCACCGACAACAGCGTGGTTCCGGGGGGCGCGACCCAGTACTACGACAAGGTCCCGGGCAAGTTCGCAAGCTACGACGCCGCAAGTTTTGCGGCGGGAGGATTTCGCGTGGTGCCGCCCGCCACTGCGAGGCGCGGCGCATTCGTGGCCAAGAACGTCGTGCTGATGCCTTCCTACGTCAATATCGGCGCGTATGTGGATGAAGGCACCATGGTCGACACCTGGGCCACGGTCGGCTCCTGCGCGCAGATCGGCAAAGGCGTGCACCTGTCCGGCGGCGTCGGCATTGGCGGTGTCCTCGAGCCGATCCAGGCCAATCCCGTAATCATCGAGGACAACTGCTTCATCGGGGCGCGTTCCGAAGTGGTCGAGGGCGTCATCGTCGAGGAAAACAGCGTCCTTTCGATGGGCGTGTTCATCGGCCAGAGCACCAAGATCTACGACCGCGCGACCGGTGAGACGCTGTACGGCCGCGTACCCGCCGGATCGGTGGTGGTCCCGGGCACGTTGCCCTCGGCGGACGGAAAGTACGGCCTGTACTGCGCCGTCATAGTGAAACGCGTGGACGCGAAAACGCGTGCCAAGACCAGCCTGAACGAATTGTTGCGCGGCGACTGAAGTCCGCGCATCTGGACGGACCGGGGGAAAGACATGTCGGCAATGAAACGCTTGTTCCAGCTGATGGCCGAGAAGAAGGCCTCGGACATCTTTCTGTCGGTCGGCGCGCCGATCAACATCAAGATCAACGGCAATGCGGTCCCCGTCAACCAGACGGTGATGACGGCCGATGCCGTCAAAGGGCTCCTTTACGAAGTCCTCAACGAAAGGCAGATCAAGGAGTACGAGGAAGAGCTGGAGCTCAACACGGCATATGCTCTTGAGGGCGTCGGCGCATTCCGCATCAGCGCGTTCCGCCAGAAGAACTCGCCCGCAGTGGTCGTCCGCTTCATCCCCGGCAGCATTCCTCCCCTGGACAGCCTGGGCGTGCCGGAGATCCTCAAGGAAGTCATCATGGCCAAGCGCGGCCTGATCCTGATGGTGGGCGCCACGGGCTCGGGCAAGTCGACGTCCTTGTCCTCCATGATCGACTACCGCAACGAACGCAAGGCGGGGCACATCCTTACTCTCGAGGACCCGGTCGAGTTCATTTTCCAGAACAAGAAGTCGATCGTGAACCAGCGCGAAGTCGGCACCGACACGAAGAGCTTTTCGGTAGCGCTCAAGAATGCCCTGCGTCAGGCGCCGGACATCATCCTGATCGGCGAGATCCGCGACAAGGACACCATGGGCATGGCGCTTGCCTACGCGCAGTCCGGGCACCTCGCGCTGGCCACGCTGCACGCGAACAACAGCTACCACGCGATGAACCGGATCATCAACTTCTATCCGCTCGAGAACCGCCCGAGCCTGTTGCTCGACCTGTCGGCGGCGCTCCAGTCGATCATCTCCCAACGGCTTATCCGGACGAAGGGCGGTGGGAGGCTGGCCGCAGTGGAAGTACTCCTGAACACGCGTCACGTCGCCGAATTGATCGAAAAAGGCGAGATCAACGAGATCAAGGACGCACTCGAAAAAAGCATGTCGCCTGGCTCGCAGACGTTCGAGCAGGCCCTGTTCAAGCTGTTCATGGATGGAAAAATATCGCAGGAAGAAGCGATGGCCAACGCCGACTCCGCCACCAACATGCTTTGGCTGATCAACCAGGCTACTGCGGGCGACATTACCGGCCAGCCCCCTTCCCCTCCCCCAGGTTCCGCCCCGCCGAAGGAAGAGGAAAAGAAGGAGTCGATCCTGTCTCCGGCCGGCAGCGCGAACACTTCGTTCGACTCGATCAAGATCGACGCGACGGCCGGGTAAGCTGGGCAAGGCCCGTTGAGGTCCCGCACCCCGGCGCTGACGGTCGCCGCGGCCATCCGCCGCACGGCCAAGCGGTTCGCCGCGGCGCATCTGACCTACGGGCACGGCACGCTGAACGCGCGCGAGGAAGCCGCGTGGATTGTGCTGCACGCCTGCGGGATCCTCTTTGAGGACCTTGACGCGCACGCGACTCGTGAATTGTCGCCAGCTCAGGCGCGACGCGTTGAAAAGCTCGCCGAACGCCGGATTCGTGAGCGCATTCCCGCCGCCTACCTGACGCACGAAGCCTGGCTCGGGGACTTCCGCTTTTATGTCGATCGGCGGGTCATCGTGCCGCGCTCCTTCATTGCGGAGCTGCTTCCGGACGGACTCGCGCCGTTCCTCGAGCGGCCGGTGCGCAGCGTCCTCGACATGTGTACCGGGTCAGGATGCCTTGCGGTGCTCCTTGCGCACGCGTACGCGGGCGCGAAGGTGGACGGTGTCGACCTGTCCGCCGGCGCGCTGGCGGTGGCAAGGCGCAACGTCGCGCACTACCGCCTCGCAAGCCGTATCCGGCTGCTGCAATCGAACCTGTTCGAATCGATTCCCTCCCGCCGTTACGACC
>JANMXB010000475.1:0-4541 GCA_031380765.1 Pseudomonadota bacterium
CGTCGTAACGCCTTCGGCCACGAGGCGCTTCAGCCGCGCCGTGGCAGTCGAAGCGAGTTCAGCGTCGGACGCGGCGCGAGTCTTGCGCACAGTCGAGACAATGCCCCCGCCCGCCCGCGCGATGTCCTCATACGTCGCGCCGCCCAGCCGCATCTCGAATTCGTTTGCGCGGTTGCCGCCATAGACAAGATGCGTGTGGCAATCGACCAGGCCGGGCGTAATCCAGGCGCGCTCCGCGTCGAGGACTTCCGCAGAGATCTTTTCCGGTTGCCCGGGCAGATCGGCGCGCGCCCCGGCCCATGCAATCTTGCCGGCGCTTATTCCGATGGCGCCATCGATGACTGCGCCGTACGGTGCGCCGCCGGCGCGCATCGTTGCGAGATTCGCGTTCACCCAGAGCGTGTCGTACATGCGGCTATCATAGCAGCCGACGATGAGCGACTACGCGGCCAATTTCTTTGCAGACGCGGCACTGCTGCCCACTGGTTGGGCGAGTCGCGTTCGCATCGAAATCGATACACATGGCGACATAGCCTTGGTGCAATCGGGTTCATCCGCGGAGGGCGCCGAGCGTCTTGCGGGTCCCGTTCTCCCCGGGATGGCGAGCCTGCATTCGCACGCATTTCAGCGCGCGATGGCCGGCCTCACCGAAATACGCGGCTCCTCCGACGACGATTTCTGGAGCTGGCGCGAGCTCATGTACCGGTTCGTGGCGCGCCTCACGCCGGAGCAGGCGAGCGCGATGGCGCGCTTCGTATATATCGAAATGCTCAAGTCCGGCTACACGGCGGTTGGCGAGTTCCACTATGTCCACAACGACATTGGCGGACAGCGCTATGCAAATGGCGCGGAAATGTCTCTCGCGCACGTCGCGGCCGCGCGGGAAGCCGGAATGGCGATCACCATGCTTCCCGTGCTGTACAGCTACGCCAATTTCGGCGGTGCGCCGCTCGGGGCGCGCCAGCAGCGGTTCCGCTCCGATCCCGCCGCGATCCTGTCGATTGTTGAAGCGGTGCGATCCTCGGCATCAGGGGATCCAGACGTGCGCACCGGGGTGGCGCCCCACTCATTGCGCGCAGTCGATCTGGACGGGTTGCAGGATCTGCTAGCCGGGCTCAATACCATCGATCCGCAGGCCCCGGTCCACATTCACGCCGCCGAGCAAACTCGCGAAGTCGCCGACAGCGTCGCGTTCAGCGGGCAGCGTCCCGTCGAATGGATGCTCGAGCATCTCCCGGTCGATCGGCGCTGGTGCCTGGTCCACGCCACGCACCTCACCGGCGACGAAACGCGCGCTCTTGCGCAAAGCGGCGCGGTGGCGGGCCTGTGCCCGACGACCGAGGCCAACCTGGGCGACGGCGTTTTCCCGTTGCCGCAGTTCCGCGCGCAAGGGGGACGTTTCGGCATCGGCTGCGACAGCCATGTGTCGCGCAACCCGTTCGAAGAATTGCGCCTGCTCGAATACGGGCAGCGGCTCGTCCTTCGCCGCAGAAATATCACTTTCGGGAACGTGAGCGCAGCGGTCGGCACAACGCTCTGGCTCGAGGCGGCCGCAGGAGGCGCGCAGGCCGTGGGCCGCGCAATGGGCGCCATCGCGCCCGGCAACCGCGCGGACCTGGTCGTTTTGGATGCTTCGCGTCCCGATCTCGCGAGCCGCTCCGGCGACAGCATTGCAAATGTTGCTGTGTTTTCCGGAAGCGGGAATCTCGTGCGCGACGTGATGGTCGGCGGACGCTGGCAGGTGCGCGACGCGCACCATCCGCAGGAGGAAAAAGCCTCCGCGGACTACGTCAAGGCGGTAAGGGACCTGCTGGCCTAAGGGGAGGTCTTGAGGAGGGGGCGCAGCCCCCTCTTCTCCTAGCGCACCGCGTCGAGGTCGACGCCCGCCCCGGTCTTCTTCACGATCTCATCGGTCGTGACGCCCGGGGCCAATTCCACCAGCTTGAGCCCCTTCTCGGTTACGTCGAGCACGCCGAGATCCGTGATGATGCGATTCACCACGCCGATACCAGTGAGCGGAAGGTCGCACTTCCTCAGGATCTTATGGCCGCCGTCCTTGGCCGTGTGCTCCATCAGGACCACGACCTTTTCGACCCCCGCCACGAGGTCCATGGCGCCGCCCATGCCCTTGACCATTTTCCCCGGAATCATCCAGTTGGCGAGGTCGCCTTTCTCGGAAACCTGCATTGCGCCCAGGATGGCAAGGTTGATATGCCCGCCGCGGATCATCGCAAACGAATCCGCGCTCGAAAAAAAGCTCGAACCCGGCAGCGTCGTGACGGTTTGCTTGCCGGCGTTGATGAGATCGGGATCCACGTCCTGCTCGCGCGGGAACGGGCCGATGCCGAGCAATCCGTTCTCGGACTGCAGGGACACGTCCATGCCGGCCGGTATGTAGTTCGCGACCAGGGTCGGCAGGCCGATACCCAGATTCACATAGAAACCGTCCTGCAGCTCGAGGCCGGCGCGGCGGGCCATTTCATTGCGGTTCCAGGCCATGGTCAGTCCTTCCTCGTCGTGCGTTGCTCGATGCGTTTTTCCGGATGCGGATTGTGGACGATCCGCTGCACGAAGATGCCTGGCGTGTGGATCTGGTCGGCGTCGAGCTCGCCCGTTTCGACGAGGATCTCAACCTCCGCGACTGTCACGCGCCCGGCCATGGCGACCATCGGGTTGAAATTTCGCGCGGTCTTGCGATAGATGAGGTTGCCTGCCTTGTCGCCTTTCCACGCCTTGACCAGTCCCAGGTCGGCGGTCAGGGAGCGCTCCATCACGTATTTTTTTCCGTCGAACTCGCGCACTTCCTTGCCCTCGGCGACGATTGTCCCGAGACCCGTCTTGGTGAAAAACGCCGGGATGCCCGAGCCGCCGGCGCGCAGCTTCTCCGCCAGCGTGCCCTGGGGCGTAAATTCGAGCTCGAGCTCCCCGGCAAGGTACTGACGCTCGAATTCGGCGTTTTCGCCCACGTAGCTGGCGATCATTTTTTTGATCTGTCGCGTCGCGAGGAGTTTGCCCAGGCCGAATCCGTCGATGCCGGCGTTGTTGCTGATCGCGGTCAGGTTCTTCTTGCCGGATTGCATGACGGCATCGATCAGGGCTTCGGGTATGCCGCACAGCCCGAAACCGCCCACCGCGAGCGTTTGACCGTCACGGACGATGTCGGCCATCGCCGCGGCGGCGCTTGGGAAGGTTTTGTTCATCGATTCATCCTGGGTTGAATAAGTCCGGGGGGATGCTGAAACGCGGCGCCGATTATAGGCTGCGACGCATCACCCCGCGCATTGCGACGAAGGTTGCCAAAGCGGCCGGCTGTTCATTGCGCGAGCATGCCCAGCGCTTCCCGCACCGCCAACGGCACGCGAACTGCCTTGCCGCTTGCCATGTTGACCCATACGACGACGGCTTCGCCTGCCGCGTAGAGAGGCTCCTCGCCTTCCATGCGCAACTCGTAAAGAGTGGTGATGCTCGAGCCGCCGATGCGGGCGATGAAAAGCCGGATTTCGACGGTGCCCGGATAGGTCAGAGCCTTGCGATAGGTACAGCTTGTGCTGACGATGACCGTGCCTGCGCCTTGCGCGGCAAGCCCTTCGCGCATGCCGTCGATCCAGCTGATGCGCGCCTGCTCCATGTAGCGGAAGTACACCGTGTTGTTGACGTGTCGCATCGCATCCATGTCGCCCCAGCGGATCGGGATGAGTTCGGTGTGCAGCAAGCGACGGCTGCTCTGTTTGTCGTCCTTCATCGAAGCGCGATTATAATTGCTGCATGGCACGCGAATTCATGGAGTACGACGTCGTGGTCGTGGGCGGCGGTCCTGCGGGACTCGCCAGCGCGATCCGCCTGCGCCAGCTGGCTGCCGAAAAAGGCAAGGAAGTCAGCGTGTGCGTGCTGGAAAAAGGGTCCGAGATTGGCGCCCACATCCTCTCGGGCGCGGTGATGGACCCGCGCGCGATGAACGAGCTGTTTCCCGACTGGAAGTCGAAGGGCGCGCCGCTTACCACGGCAGTGTCGGAAGACCGCTTCCTGTTCCTCACCGCCACCGGTTCGCTCAAGACCCCAGGCTGGATGCTGCCCGGATGCTTCCGGAATCACGGCAACTATGTCATCAGCCTCGCCAACGTGGCGCGCTGGCTCGGCCAGCAGGCCGAGGCGCTGGGGGTGGAAATCTTTGCCGGCTTTGCAGCCGCCGAAATCCTCTACAACGAGGATGGCTCGGTAAAAGGGGTCGCCACCGGCGCCATGGGCGTGGGTCGCGACGGCAAGAAAACCGATGCCTACCAGGAAGGCATGGAACTGCATGCCAAATACACATTCTTTGCCGAAGGATGCCGGGGGAACCTGGGCAAGCTGCTCGAAGCCAGGTTTGCGCTGAGGAAAGCGGCCGATCCGCAGGTCTACGGCATCGGCATCAAGGAGCTGTGGGAGATCAAGCCGGAAAAGCACAAGGCCGGCCTCGTGGTGCATACCGCCGGCTGGCCGCTCGACGCGCAGACGTATGGCGGCTCCTTCCTTTACCACATGGACAACAACCAGGTCGCCGT
>JANMXB010000533.1:0-4357 GCA_031380765.1 Pseudomonadota bacterium
GGATCGAAATCGACCCAGCCTGCGGCCGGGCAGAAAACCGATACCCACGCATGCGAGGCGTCGGCACCCACCATGCGAGCCTGGCCCGGCGCAGGCACGGTCAGGATGTAGCCGCTCACATAGCGCGCGGGCAATCCCAGCACGCGCAGGCACCCGGTCATCAGGTGTGCAAAATCCTGGCACACGCCCCTGCGCAGCTCGAGTACGTCGGCCAGCGGGGTGGCAACGCTCGTGGCACTGTCGTCGAAGGCGAATTCCTCATGGATGCGATGATTCAGTTCGAGGACACCCTCCAGGAACGGCCGGCCGGGTGAGAAACTGCCGGCAACGTATTGCAGGAGCGAAGGGCTGAATCGGATGTGCGGCGATTCAAAGCGGAACTCCGCGGCCTCGAGCAGGCGGGCATCCTGGGCCGCGTGCAGGCAGTCTCGCACGCTCTCCCAGGTGGGTGAGCCCTGGGGAAGGACGCCTCCGCCGCGCGCTCCCACGCTTACCTCCGATTCGGCATGCACGCTCAGGCAGTCGTGGGGCGAATCGAGCACCGCGTGGCGCACCGGGTTGCCGAAATAATCGTGGTGCTCCGTGGTTTCGCTCGGCTGCGGATCGATCGCGATGCTGTGCGAGAGCAGACGCTGCCAGGGCAACTCCCGCGGAGTGAGGTGCAGGAGCTGCTGCGCCACGGCGACCCGGCTCTCATAGGCATAACGCGTCGCGTGGACGACGTGGTAGCGGGCGTCGCTCATCCGGCGGGCCGGGCCGGCACCCAGCGTGACTCAAGTGGCATAGGTCTGCCTGAGAATCGAGTGGCTGAAAAAGCGCAGGCCCAATCGCTCGGACAAGGTGTAGCTGGCCGCCTCGAGCCCCTCGAGGAGGCCAGCGAGGCGCTCGCTCGCCGGATCGAGATCGCGTGCCGCGTCGAGCCCCGCCAGGATCTCGATCGAGGGCGTCAGCACGTCCGCTCCGCAGTCGCCCAGCGCAGCGCCCAGGCGTACCAGATAGTCATGCAGACCTTTAAGCTGAAATGCGATCGAACGCGGATTGCTGTCATCGCGGATGAGCAAATCGAGCACGGGCATCCACTCCGGCCGCGCCATGTAGCGCGAGCGATAGGTAATCGTGCTGTCGCCGAGCGCGAGCAGCCAGTCGAGATCCGGATTGCCGCCTGCCGGCGCCATGGCGAGCGCCTGCTGCAGGGTCGTGCATTGGAACTGCAGGCGTTCGATCCTGCGGCCCACCGACAGGAAACGCCAGCCCTGGTCGCGCGTCATGCCGTCGAGGGCAAAACCCGACAGCGTCATCAGCGCCACCACGGTGCGGTCGATCTCGGAGAGCGCATCGGACAACGCCAGGGCCTGGTTCTTGCGCTCGGCGAAGTCCTGCACCAGCGTATTGACCGTGCGCCAGTTATCCAGCGACAGCCGCTCGCGCAACTGCGAGGCGACGCGGAACAGCTGGCGCAGGTTTCCGGCAAGTCCCTGGCGCTCGTCATCGACTATCGCGGCCCGCAGGGCGCGTACCAGGGCCACGTCGTCCAGGTCGTCCTCATCTTCGAGGATCTCGGCCCGGCGCAGGAGCGCGGTAATGCTCGACCACCCGGCATCCTTTGCACTGGGCACCGCGTCGATCATGCGCTCGAGCGCAATTCGCAAGAGCCGCGCCGTGTTGTCGCAGCGCTCCGAGTAGCGGCCGAACCAGTACAGGTTCTCCACCACCCGGCTGGTAAGGTTGGCGCCGCCACGCACCAGGTCCTGCGGACCGGTCGAGCGTCGCAGCAGGCTGAAAGTATTTACCGGTCCGGGTGCAAGCACCCACGTGTCTTTTGATGCCCCGCCGCGCTGCATGGAAATGACGCGCGCGTTCTCGCCTGTCGCGACCCGCGTCAATCCCCCCGGCATGACCACGTAGCCGTTGGGCGTCGCACACGCATAAACCCGCATCCCGATGGCACGCGCAAGCAGGCGGCGAGGATGGTGGCGATCCCAGACCGGCGCCTGGGAAAGCTGCACCAGTTCCTGCGCGACGTAGTCCTGCGGCTTTGCGCGCAGACGCGCTACCAGACCGGCACGCCGCGCGTCCGACAGGTCGTCGCCGAACACCGCATCCATGCGCATCTGCGGGAAGGCCGGCTTGATCACCAGCCGGTCGAGCCTGGAAATCACCTGTTCCAGCGCCGCGGGCTCGCCGCACCACCACGTTCCGACCGAGGGCATTTCAAGCTCTTCGCGCAGCAGTTTGCGCGCCAGCGCCGGCAGGAAGCCCAGCAGCGCGCCCGACTCGAGCAGGTTCGACCCGAGGGCATTGGCGAGCAGTACGTTGCCCCGGCGCGCCGCGTCGGCGAGCCCGGCGATCCCGAGGGTCGAATCGCCGGTCAGCTCGAGCGGATCGCAGAAATCGTCGTCGAGCCTTCTGAGAATCGCATGGACACGCTGCAGGCCCGACAGTGTTTTCAGCCAGACGCAGCCGTTGCGCACCGTGAGGTCGTGGCCTTCAACGAGCGGGAAACCCAGATAGCGGGCGAGATAGGCGTGCTCGAAATAAGTTTCGTTATACGGCCCTGGTGTCAGCAGGACGGTCAGGGGCGGCTCGTCGTCGTGCGGCGCCCAATGCGCGAGGCTGTCGCGCAGCGCGGCGAAAAAGCTCGCGAGATGCTGAACCTTGAGGTCGCGAAACAGATCCGGAAATACGCGCGAAATGATGAGCCGGTTTTCGAGCGCGTAGCCGGCGCCCGAGGGCGCCTGCGTGCGGTCGGCCACCACCCACCACCGCCCGTCGGGCGAGCGGGCGAGGTCCGCCGCATACAAATGAAGCATCGTGCCGCCCTGTGCCGGCACGCCGTGGGCCGGGCGCAGAAAGCCCGCGTGGCCATAAACGAGGGCCGGCGGAAGCAATCCCTGCTGCAGCAGATACTGGCTGCCGTAGACGTCGAGCAGGATCTTGTTGAGCAGCGTCGCGCGCTGGATTAAGGCCCGCTCGATCGCGCGCCATTCCTCGTGCGGCAGGATCAGCGGGAGCACGTCGAGGTCCCAGGGCCGGTCCGCGCCCTGTGCATCGGCGTAAACGTTATAGGTGATCCCGTTCTCGCTGACCTGCCGCTGCACCGACTGCAGCCGTTCACGCATCAACTCGGGCGGCGCCGCGGCGAGTTGCTCGAACATCGTGTGCCAGTGCGAGCGCGGCATCCGGCCCGCGTCGAGCATTTCGTCGTACCGGGCGGCGGCCGGCGGATAAGCGGAGAGGAGTTGCCTGGGCATGGATCGCCAAGGAGATTGAATGTGGGCCGCAGGTTAGCACCCGCACTCATGCGGCGCAAAAAAACAGCCTATCGCCTGAGGTCGAGCGTGAAGGGGTAGTTCGGGTTGCGCGGCTCTTCCTTGACCGTGACATGGCCCGGCGTGTGCCCCATGCGGAAGAATCTCGCCAGACGCCGCCCTTCGGCTTCGTACGCATTGATCGGAAACGTTTCGAAATTGCGGCCGCCGGGGTGCGTCACATGGTATTGGCCGCCCCCCAGGCTGCGGCCCATCCAGGTGTCCACCAGGTCGAATACGAGGGGCGCATGCACGCCAATCGTGGGGTGCAGCGCCGACGGCGGCGCCCACGCGCGGTAGCGGACGCCGGCGACCTGCACGCCGGCTTCGCCGGCCGGCGCGAGCGGGAGCGCGCGGCCATTGCAGGTGAGCGCGTGGCGATCGGCCACAAGGCCGGTCGCCCGGACCTGGAGGCGCTCGACTGACGAGTCGACATAGCGCACCGCCCCTCCGGCGGCGCCCTCCTCGCCCATCACATGCCAGGGCTCGAGCGCAAAGCGCACCTCGACGCCGGTACCGGCGGCGGAGAATTCGCCGTAGCGCGGGAAGCGGAACTCGAAGTGCGAAGCGAACCATTCGGGGCGCAGCGCGAACCCTGCCTCCTTGGTCTCGGCGAGCACGTCGCGGAAATCCTCCCAGACGAAGTACGGCAGCATGAAGCGGTCATGCAATTCGGTGCCCCAGCGCCTGAGGCGCGAGGGCCGGTACGGCTGGCGCCAGAAACGCGCCACCAGGGCGCGCAGCAGGAGCTGCTGCGTTAGCGACATGCGCGCGTGCGGCGGCATCTCGAAGGCACGCATCTCCAGCAATCCCAGCCGGCCGGTAGCGGAATCCGGCGAATACAGCTTGTCGATGCAGAATTCCGAACGGTGCGTGTTGCCCGACGAATCGATCAGCAGGTTGCGCAGGATGCGGTCGACCAGCCAGGGCAGCGAAGCGCCCTCGCCTTCCAGCCGCGTGATCTCGCGGAACGCGATTTCGATCTCGTAGACCGAATCGTTCCTCGCCTCGTCGATGCGCGGGGCCTGGCTGGTCGGGCCGACGAACAG
>JANMXB010000536.1:0-4139 GCA_031380765.1 Pseudomonadota bacterium
CCTCGGGCTACGACGGCACGCCGGTCGTGGTGATGAAGCCGACCGACATACAAGCGATTCAGAAGCTGCCCGACGTGGCCGCGCAGCTGCTGCGCCAGGCCGGCTTCAAGGTGGACTTGCAGGCGATGGATTGGCAAACACTGGTCGGGCGCCGCGCCAAGAGGGACCCGCCCGATAGGGGAGGCTGGAACATGTTTCTCACCTCCTCGTTCGGCCACGACCTCTGGAACCCGATCGTGAACGCGGCGATGGACACCCGCGGCGAGCAAGGCTGGTTCGGCTGACCCAAGGACGACCGGATCATTGAACTGCGCAATCAGTTCATGCGCGAAACCGATCAGGCGACGAAAAAGAAGCTCGCCGACGCGATCCAGGTGCGCGCCTTCGAAATCGGCACGCACGTGCCACTGGGCGAGTATTCCCCGACGATGGCCGCGCGCAAGAATATCTCCGGCTTCTTCATCTCCAACGGCCATTTGTACTGGAACTTGAAGAGGGACTGAGGGATCGGCAGGTGACGTACGAGTTGAGGAGCCTGACAAAATGAAACGTCTCATTTGGTTCGCACTCGCCGCGGTGTTCGCATGCCCTGCAATCGCGCAAACCTACCCGGCAAAGCCGATCCGCCTCATCGTGCCGTTCCCCGCCGGCGGCTCGGCCGACATCATGGCGCGCGCGGTCTCGCAGAAAATGTCCGAGACGTGGCGCCAACCAGTCGTCGTCGACAACCGCGCCGGCGCGAGCGGCAACATCGGCGCCGACATGGTCGCAAGATCGGCGGGCGACGGCTACACGCTGCTGCTGTGCACGGTCGGCACGCACGCAATCCACCAGACGCTGTACAAGAAGCTGCCGTTCGACCCGATCAACGATTTCACCCCCGTCGCCTACATCGCGGGCGTGCCCAACGTCGCAGTCGTGCATCCGGCGGTGCCGGTAAGGAACGTGCAGGAACTGATTGCTTTCATCCGGGCGCGTCCGGGCCAGGTCAACTTCGGCTCCTCCGGGACGGGAACCTCGGTGCATATGTCCGGTGAGCTGCTCAAGGTGATCGAGGGTCTCGACATGACTCACGTTCCATACAGGGGCAATCCGCAGGCGGTGACCGACCTGCTGTCCGGCCAGCTCACCCTGATGATCACGAACATGCCTTCGGTCGTCCCGTTCATCCAGAGCGGCAGGCTGCGTGCCTTGGCGGTGACGACGCGCGAACGCTCGTCGGCGCTGCCGGACGTACCGACCATGCAGGAGGCCGGCGTGGCGGGCTATGAATCGAGCGCGTGGTTCGGCCTGCTTGGGCCTGCGGGCGTGCCGCGCGAGATCGTTTCGAAGCTCAACGCGGAGGTGGTACGCATTCTGAAACTCCCGGACGTGCGGCAAAATCTCGCGGGGCAGGGCGCCGAGCCGCTTTTCTTGACGCCCGACGAATTCGGCGCGTTCATCAAAGCCGAAACCGCCAAGTGGGCCAAGGTGGTGAAAGCGTCTGGTGCCACTGCCGACTGATGCGCACGCAGCGACGCACGTCGGCCGCACAGAAGTGCGCTGCGGGTAAACGGCGTAAATTGCGAAGAATTGCTTTCCAAAGACCTTGTCTGGAGCGGCTTGCAGGGTAGTTAGCGTACTGGTACCGATACACTATGCAGATCAAGCCGTTGGTCCCGGAGAATCACACAATGTCAGCAAAGATCGTTCGCGCACTGGCGGCAACCGCGTCCGCCCTCCTCATGCACGGAGCCCTTGGTCAGACCTGGCCCGCCAAACCCATCCGCTTCATCATGGCGTACCCGCCGGGCGGAAGCTCGGACATTCTCGCGCGCCCGATCGCCAACGAGCTGACCAAAAGCCTTGGCCAGCCGGTGCTGATCGACTACAAGCCCGGAGCCGGCTCGTCCATCGGCGCCGATGCCGTGGCTAAATCGGCGCCGGATGGTTACACGATCGTGATGCTTCTCACCGCGCACGCGGTCAATGCATCGCTGATCGCAAAACTGCCGTACGACAGCGTAAAGGATTTCGCATCGATTACGCTCGCCGCGACCCTGCCGCTCGTAGTCACCGTCAACGCCCAGGCGCCGATCAAGACGCTTCAGGACCTGATCAACACCGCAAAGGCGAGTCCGGGAAAGCTCAACTACGGCTCGCCCGGCCCGTCCATTCACCTGTCGGTCGAGTATTTCAGTTCGGCGGTCGGCATCAAGCTCACGCACGTCCCGTACAAGGGCAGCGGACCGGCGGTTGCAGCGCTGCTCGGCCGCGAAGTGGACATGATGTTCGACTCCGTGTCCTCTTCGCTCACGCAGATCCAGGCCGGCAAGTTGCGCGCACTGGCGGTCTCCACGGCCGGGCGCTCGCACGTTCTGCCGCAAGTGCCGACAGTGCAGGAATCCGGGGTGCCGGGGTTCGACACTTCGCTGTGGTACGGAATTTTCGCAGCAGCCGGCACGCCGTCCGCAATCGTGCAGAGACTGAACGCCGAGATCATCAAGGCGATGGCCCAGCCGAAGTCGAAGGAGGCGATCGAAGGCTACGGCTACCAGATCGTCGGTTCCAATCCGGAATACATGGACACTCTCCTGAAAAGCGAAGTCGTGCGCTGGGCCAAGGTGGTCAGGGATTCAGGGGCGAAAGTGGAATGAGCGCCGTTGAGCGACTCGAGCCCTGCTGTTTGGCAATTCTTGCGCTGGCGCTTTTTGCGTCCGCACCGGCATGTCTCGCTGCATCGCAAGAGGCGCCGATCGACTGGAAGCTCACCTACACCCACCACCGGGCCCAGCTCGAGCGCGACGGCGCCGACCTGAACCTGCGCGGCACGCTCGATGCGACGGTGTTCTGGATCGGGCACTACCGGCGCGCAAACGAATTCGAGCAGACGCGCGGCGGCCTCGAGCGCACGCTCTCGTTCGGCTGGGGCAAGCTGCTCCTGTCCGGACAGGCGGCGACGCATGGTTTCCTCGGGTACGCCACGCAAGCCGAAATCGGCTCGGGCAGCGTGCGGCCGCTGGTGGGATTCGGGCGCACCAACCTCAAGCCCTACTACAACCTGAATTTCGACCCGAACGACATGGTCACCGTGGGCGTCGTCGCAGACCTGCCGCAATCGATGCGCGCGAGCTTCTATGCCATTCACGACGATCGCCTCGGCACCGGACAGAACGTGCTGCACGCGGTGCTCAGGACCTCGGACAGCGCCGCCGGCCGCTGGACGATCGACGTTGCGCAGCGGCGCGGGCCGCTGGGCGACGCGGGTCCGTTCTCGGTTCGCACGGGGCTCGGGGTGACCTACGATCGCGCGCCGTATTTCGGCCGCGTGGTCTACGATCCCAACGCGAATTTCAGCGGCCACGACATGCTGAGGGTGGGCTTGGGCGCGCGCTTTTGAAATGGACGAACGACGGGGTCGGCTACACCCCGAACACCTTCAGCAGCGCGTCGGTAAAGCCTTCCAATCCACGCCCGGTGATACCGCTCGCGCGCTTCAGGTCCGGCATTTCCTCGTAGACATACACGCCCTCGCCGGTGAACAGATCGTTGAAGAGCTCCTCCTTGCCGGTCCAATAGGAGACGAAGGTCTCGCAGCGTGTGTTGGCGTAAGCCAGATCGGCACTGAAGCCAAGCGTAGCCGCCTGGTTGATCAGGCGCCCGGTGCCCGCCGATTCGATCCGGATCCCACGGCACCCTTTGAGGACCAGTTGTCCCGGGCCGTGAAAGACGAGAAACCGCAACTGCAGCGTAAGCCAGGCCTGCAGGCTGCCGATGCGCCAATGCCGGGTGACGCGGACGGCTTTTTCCCGGTCCTGGATCACCCCGGCAAGCGACCGTGGCTGGCAGACGAAGGCAGCGCCCTCGGGAAGCTCGACGATGCCGACTTCGACGAGGGGATCCTTGGTTGCCGAGATAACGACCGGGTCCGACCCGCAAGCCGCGACCCGCGTCAGCATGTACATGCCCGAGAGCAGGCTGGCGAAGGGGATGGCCGGGTTTAGCAACCACTGGGTCTTCTTGCGGGCGTGCACGGAAGTGCTTTGCAGGTACTCGGGCTGGACCAGCAGGACCTGGTGCTCGCGCAGGACGACCGACTGCGAAACGGCGGACATCCTCCCCCTGCGATCGGCAGAAGGAAGCGGGATGCGTCCCGGCGT
>JANMXB010000558.1:0-7600 GCA_031380765.1 Pseudomonadota bacterium
GTGCAGCTGGCGCGCCACGCGTCCGTAGACATCCAGCGAGGCGAGGCTGCGCACGGTGTTGAGCAGGCCGCGCGGGCGGAAGATCAGGGTCTTGATCTGGCGCATAGCGAATTCGGGATGCTTGATGACGAACTCCCTGAACACCGGCTGCGGAATGATGAAGAACTGCGACGGCTCCAGGGTCATCACCGAGGCCGAGCGCGGCCCGTGATCGAGCACCATCTCGCCGAAATACTCGCCATGGCCGAGCACGTTGAGGTCGATCTCCTTGCCGTTCTTGCCGTAGAGGAACACCTTGACGCGGCCCGAATGGATCACGTACACCGAATCGGTGCGGTCGCCCTCGTGCACCACGATCTTGTGGCGCGGGAAGGACTGCAGCTTGGCGTGCGCCGACAGCGACTGCAGCTCTTCGTCCTGCAGGCCAAGAAAGCTCGGGAACCTGGGCGATCGCTCCAGGTCGCTGCGTTTGCGCTCGAGGGTCGTGTGCATGCGGTCATCCTCAAATAAAATACGCTCGAATAAAATACGCTCGGTACCCGAATCCCCCGATACCTTACTGCAAGTACCCAAGGCGTTCTGTTCCCTGACGCACCTTGGGGCGTCCCGGTCCGGGCCCCAGCGCTGTCAGCCAAGGAGTGCAAATGTCCGAAAGTACCGAAACCGGCCGCAGGAACGCGTACGGGCAACCCATCGGGCCGGCGGTCGAAGCCTGGACTGAGCGCGCGCGCCCGGCGCGCACACCCATGGAAGGCCGCTACTGCAGGCTGGAGGCCATCGATGTCGAACATCACGCGGCGGATCTTTATTCCGCCTACATGGAAGCCCCGGACGGCCGCGACTGGACTTATCTCTTCAGCGAGCGCCCCGTCGATCCGGCCGCTTTCCGGACGTACCTCGAGAAAGCCGCGGCGAGCAACGACCCGCTCCACTACACGATCACGGAGCTGCCCGAAGGAAAAAATGCCGGCCGGGCCGTGGGCACCGCCGCGCTGATGCGCATCGAGCCCGTGCACGGCGTGATCGAGGTCGGCTCGATCACCTACTCGCCGCGGCTCAAGCAGACGCGCGCGGGGACCGAGGCAATGTTCCTCATGATGCGGCGCGCATTCGACGAGCTCGGCTACCGGCGCTACGAATGGAAGTGCGACAGCTTCAATGCGCCGTCGCGCGCGGCGGCGAAACGCTACGGGTTCCAGTACGAAGGGATCTTCCGCCAGGCGATCGTCTACAAAGGCCGCAGCCGCGACACCGCGTGGTTCTCGATCACCGACCGGGAATGGCCGCGCGTGCATGCGGCTTTCGAAGCCTGGCTCGCGCCGCGGAATTTCGATGCCCGGGGCAAGCAGATCCGCTCGCTTGCGGCGATCCGCGATTCACTCGGCGGGGCCGGCTCTCAGTAGTGCGGGTTGGCAGGGTCCGGCGCGCCGGCGTAGTACGGAGCGATCGGCGGCGCCATCGAAGGCGCCAGCGCCTGTTCCCATCCGATCGGGCATTGCCAGACCAACGGATAGTATGCGTTGACCTCGGGACAGAAGTACAGGCCGGCTTCGGGCGGCTTCTCGATGTATTCGATCGGCGGCATCGGCGCGAGCTGAGCCGGCGCGGGATAAAACCAGGGCGAGGCGAAAACCGGCGCGCCGAGGAAATAGCCGATGCGCGAACGGCCCGAAAAATAGCGGTGGTGGGAGGCTCCGCCCGGACGCGCGTGCGAGTGTGACGCCCCGCGCGCGCCTGCATGGCTGCCCGAGCGTCCGCCGGAATTTCCGCCCGAATTTCCCCCCCGCGCAAGCGCGGGCAGGCTGATCGCAGCGGCCAGCAATAGAACGAGCGCCAGCGTGGATTTAGGATGCGTCAGGCGACCTGCCTTGCGCGCATCGCCGCTTCGAGCTCGCTCACGTCCGCGAGGACCCGCGACGCGTACCGGTACATGATCTCGCCCTTGGGCGTCGGCCGGATGCTGCGATGCAGCCTTTCGAACAGCGCGGCGCCGATTTCGCCTTCGAGCCGGCGGATGCGCGCCGAAACGTTCGACTGGACCGTCTTGAGCTCGACCGCCGCTCGCGCGAATCCCTTGAGGTCGTAGACGCAGATGAAACAGCGCAGATCTTTCAGGTCGAGCATCGCGTCCCTCCCGGAAACCTCGCAAGCCACCATCTTATAACAATGCCCGGTACACTGGATAAGCCAACGGAGCTACCCGGAGGGTCACATGCGCTGCGAGCTCTTTTACTGGCCCACGATTCCGGGGCGCGGGGAATTCGTGAGGCTCGCGCTCGAGCACGCAGGTGCGGACTATGACGACGTCGCGCGCAGGCCCAGGGGCATGGCGGCGATGATGCGTTGTCTCAAGGACTCTTCGTTGTCGCACCCGCCCTTCGCGCCGCCTTTTCTCAAGCACGGCAAGTTCGTCGTCGCGCAGACCGCCAACATCCTCCTGTACCTCGGCCCGCGCCTTGCGCTTGCGCCCAAGGAGGAGGCCGGCCGGCTGTGGGTGCACCAGGTGCAGCTCACGATTGCCGACTTTGTCGCCGAGGCCCACGACACGCATCACCCGGTCGGCGTCGGACTTTATTACGCGCAGCAAAGGCGCGAAGCGAAAAGGCGTTCGAGAGAATTCCGCACGGAGCGCATGCCGAAATATCTCGGCTATTTCGAGCGCGTGCTCGCGCGCAATCGCGGCCTTGTTGCCGGCCGCAGGATCTCCTACGCGGACCTGTCGCTGTTCCAGGTAGTTGCAGGCCTGCGCTACGCGTTTCCCAAAGCGATGAAATCGCTCGAAGCTTCGCATCCGAAACTTATCGCGCTGCACGACCGGGTCGCGGTGCTGCCGAGCCTGTCGGCCTACTTCGCCTCGTCGCGACGGATTGCCTTCAACGAAGACGGAATTTTCCGCAACTACCCGGAGCTCGACGGTCCGATCCGCGGCAAATAGCGTTCAGGGCTTCGAAGGCCGGCACGCGTAGCTCTCCGCGCGCGCAGGTTCGCCCCCGACAAAGTGCGGGTAGTCCGGATAGCGGCACATCGGCCGCGCGGCAATCACCGCGAATGGCGGCTGCGGCTGTTGAGTGACCTGGACGAGCTGCGCCGGCGCAACGCCCCCGTCCACCCAGTCGGCGAGCACGCCGAGCATGTCCACGCCCGAAGGCGCGCCCAGTCCCATGTGGTCCGCGCCCGGCGTCATGTACAGGCGTAGGAATCCCTCGGTCGCCTGGCGTCCCATCTTCGCGACTACGGATTCATGGTAGTCGGCGCTTGCGTACGGGCTTTTGGCGTAGTCGGCCATATGGTCGTTGATGATGAGCCTGCCGCCGCGCGCAGCGAAGGCCGCCAGGTCCGGGTCGGTCGAATCCATGAGCGCCGAGATGTCGCGGATGCGGGCCGCATGCGCGTCGGCGTCGAACTTGCGCGGATCGAGGTTGGCGTCCCTGGCAAAAAAGTACTGCACGGCGCCGCTGCCGTAAAGCCATCCGCGGCTGCTCGTGGGTCCGGGCGGGACCGTCGGCGGGGCGGTGCCGGTCTGCCAGCTTTCCCATCCACCCACGGGCCCGCCGCCCCTGGCCGCCTCGCCGCCGCGTCCCCAGCCGGGGTAGGTGCGCAAGCCATTGGCGAGCGAAAAGTTGAAGGTGTAGGGCGAGTGCAGCGCCTGGACGGCCCGGACCTGCGCGTCCGAGAGGCAACCGCTCGCCTCCGCGCCATTCGGGCAGCGCAGGGTCGCGACTTCAAATGCGCTCCTGCATCCCAGGTAATCGCTGACGATGCCATCGGCCGCGCCGTCCCTCGCGTCGCACGCCTTGAGCACCGCGTCGTGCACGAGCTTCACTTTTTCGGGGCCGAGCCAGCCGTTGCCGAACTGCGCTACGCCGACGCGCGTCCCCGCCGCCTGCAGCCCCGTCCAGTTGATCACCGGCACGCGGCTGAAAATGCCGTCGAAGTCCGCCGGATAGCGCTGCGCCATGGTGATGCCTTCGCGGCCGCCTTCGGAACTGCCCATGAAATAGAGCTTGCGCGGCGCGGCGCCATAGCGGCGCTGCATGAGGTCGACCGCCACGTCGCGCACTTTCTTGTAGGAGGCATGGGCAAAATTCACCAGCGCTTCGTCGTTGAGCGCGAACGCCTGCAGCGGCACGCCCGGTGCGTTCTGGTGGCCGGAGTCGGTGCCTGCCGTCGCGAAGCCGCGCGCAAGCGGGGAGGGCATATCGGGCCGCGGCGAAGGCGGCAATGCAAGGCCCGTGATCAGCGTCCCGTTGAACCCGCCGCCGCCAAGCTGCAGTGACTGGCCGTTCCACTGCGTCGGCAGGTTGACCTGGAAGCGGATCGGCGGCGCCTGCGGGTCCACCGGCATGATCGCGCCGATCACGCGGCAATGCTCCGGGTTGGCGGGGATGACCGCGATCTCGGGCGGGGTCGGGGAGAACGGCGGTTTCGGCAGCATCGCAAGCTGCGATGGCGGAACCAGCGTGACCGACTCGATCGTCGCGCCCTTGCTGGGCAGGCCGATCCTCTCGGCAGGAATAGTCCGAGCCAGGCGCGCGCACGCTTCCGCGGCAGTTGGGACGGGCGGTTGAGCCGCGCATCCTGTGAGGACCAGCGCTGCTCCTGCGGCAAGAATGGTTTTCATGGGGTCTCCTCTTCGCCAAAGATTCTAAAGCAACGGATTGCGCGAATGCGGTAATCTGGGCGCATGCGATGGTTCAAGCGAATCCTGATCGGCCTGGCGGTGCTGGTCGCTGTCCTGGTGGCGATGGCTGTCGCGATTCCGTTTTTCGTTTCGCTCGATGACTACATCCCGCGCATCGAAAAGGCCGCCTCCGACAAGCTCAAGGAGCCGGTAAAAATCGGCAAGCTCCGGCTGTCCGTCGTGCCCGTGCCGCACCTCGTGATCGACGGCATTACGGTCGGCAAGACCGAAGACGTCAAGGTCGGCAAGGTCACGGTCACGCCGGAATTGTCTTCGCTCTTTTCGCCCACCCGGGTCATCCGCTCGATCGAGATCGGTTCGCTCGTGGTGACCCAGAAAGGCATCGACAAGATCCCGGTGTGGTCCAGGCAGGAAGCCAGGCCCGGCGAGCCCGCGGTGGTTCGGATCGCGAGCATCCGCCTGGACGATGCGCTGGTGAAGCTCGACAAGACGAGCTTCGGGCCTTTCGACGCGCGCGTGCGCCTGGACGAGAAGGGCCAGCCCGAGGAGGCGTCGGTCACCACGCAGGACGGCAAGCTCAAGGCGGTGATCAAGCCGGAGAAGTCCGGCTATGCGATCAGCGCCAGCGCAAAATCATGGCAGGTGCCGGTCGGTCCGCCGCTCGTGTTCGATGAGCTGGAGATCAAGGGCCTGGCGACGTTGACGGACGCGAATTTCAGCCAGATCAATGCGAAGCTCTACGGCGGCACCGCCGTCGGCAAGGCCACCGTGGCCTGGCAGAAAGGGCTGCAGCTCAAGGGTAATTTCGCCCTGAGCCAGGTGGAGCTCAAAAACCTCGTCCCGATAATTTCGCCGGGCACCAAAATGAGCGGGCGGCTGAACGCGAAACCCGTGTTTTCCGCAGCGGCTGCGGACGGGGCGCAGCTTCTGAGCGCTCTCCACCTGGAGACGCCCTTTGACGTTCAGAACGGCGTGCTCCACGGCGTGGATATCCAGAAGGCAGCCATGAATCTGCTCAAGCAGGGCAGCGGCGGCGGGGAAACGCACTTCGACCAGTTGTCCGGCCATGTCGTCAGGGACCATCTGGCCTACAGGTTCACCGGGCTGAACATTTCCTCGGGCGCTCTTTCCGCGGACGGCAACGTGGGCATTTCGCCCCGCCACGAGCTCTCCGGCCGCGTCAACGCCAAGGTCAACGCGTTGGGCACCAGCGCGACCGTCGCGCTGAATGTGTCCGGGACGGTGCAATCGCCTACCGTGTTGCCAACCGGCGGCACCATGGCAGGCGCAGCGATCGGTACGGCGATTCTTCCGGGCATCGGCACCGGCGTCGGCGCCAAAGCGGGTCAGATGATCGAGGGGCTGTTCGGCAAGAAGCCGAAGTAACAAGCCCAAATACTCAGGGCTTCGGGTGCGGTTGCGGGAGGGTGCACTTCTCGTTGTCGCCCCCGCATTTCAGCAGCTTTGCGCCGCCGAGCGTGGCGGCGGCCGCAAACACCCAAACCTTCGACTGCGGATGCGCGCACCACGGCGCGTTTACGGCGGGGAACGGGGCGGAAGAGTTCTCCGGCGGCGTATGCAGCCGGTAGAAACTGCAACGTGACATTTCACCCTCCCCCGGCGGCATTGCCTTCAAACGACCTGGATCAGAACCTTTCCGAGTGCGTATGCCCGCCGTGCGATCCGATGGGGACCACGGTGGAGGGGCCGGACGCCTCGGCGGCGGCCGCTTTTTCCGCGCGCTGGCGTTCGCGCTCGAACCGGCGCTCGCGCTCGATGATCATGCGGAATTTCTTTTTCAGGTCCGTATCGAACGACGGGGTGTAAACGAACGACTTGTCGGTAATTCTTGGCATGCTGTCCTCCAGATCTAAGGGGGCGCCCGGTGAGCCGGGCGCCCGTCAGGTCTTTGCTACGGTAGGGTCCGGCGGCCCGAAATCAGGAAAATAACCGCGAGGATGATCCCGACGACTGCGAGGATCCACGCGATGTTGGCGGCCGCGCCGGCCACGCCGCTGAAACCCAGCACCGCGGCGATCAGCGCAATCACAAAAAAGGTAATGGCCCAGGAAAGCATGGTGTGCTCCTTTCGGTTATCGGTTGGCAGGCCCTACTTTAGGGGCTGGGCCGGCGCAAAACTGTCGGCAAAAGCCGGAAGTCCGTGTAGGCGGACCTCCCCCCGGAGGGTGCCTAAATGACCTTGCGCCCGCTGATAACCCTCAGGAGCACGACCACGATGGCAATCACGAGGAGCACGTGGATGAAGCCGCCCATGGTGAAGGAACTCACGAGGCCCAGGGCCCACAGAATGACCAAGACTACGGCGATGGTGTACAGCATGGTGTTTCTCCTGAAGTGGTTAGGGTGAGGTACTGGTAAGCCTGCAGCCATTCTTGTGGATTTCGCGAGGCCAGTCTGTTCGCTGTCGAACATCCCTCCATTCACGCAGATTCAATTCACCAGGTCCGCTCCCTGATTGAGTCTCCGGTCAATTCATGTATCGATACCGGTACATTTCCCGGTGCCGCGGCAGAGGAGTGAACCATCGCTGGCCTCCCACCTGCGGTTGGGGTAGGTTGCAAGACAGGAGGAAGGCAATGGACAAACGACCGAACGTGCTTCACGTCATGGCCGACCAGCTCACGGCGCCGGCCCTTGCGGCGTATGGAAACAAGGTGTGCAAGACGCCTCATATCGACGCCCTCGCCGCGCGCGGCACGCTGTTCGAAAATTTCTATTGCAACTTTCCGCTTTGCGCGCCCTCGCGTGCGTCGATGCTCACGGGCCGGCAGGCGAGCCGCCTCGGTGTGTTCGACAACGCGTGCGATTTTCCTTCGCAGGCGCCGACACTGCCTTACTACCTTTCGGCGCTCGGCTACCACACGGTGCTCTCGGGCAAGATGCATTTCATCGGCGCCGACCAGCTGCACGGCTACCAGGAGCGGCTCACCACCGACA
>JANMXB010000607.1:0-1744 GCA_031380765.1 Pseudomonadota bacterium
CTGTTCGGGTTGCGCATGCTCGGACTGTTCCTGATCCTGCCCGTGTTTGCGGTGCATGCTCCGCGTCTTACGGGTGGGGACAACCTGACCCTGGTGGGAATAGCGCTTGGCGCGTACGGCCTGTCACAGGCGATCCTGCAACTGCCCTTCGGCATGGCTTCGGACCGTTTCGGCAGGAAGCCGGTGATGGCATTTGGCCTGATCGTTTTTGCGCTCGGAAGTTTTCTCGCGGCTTTCGCGACCGATATCTATGTCGCGATCGCAGGCCGCGCGCTGCAAGGCGCCGGGGCCATCTCGTCGGTGGTGGTCGCGCTCGCCGCCGACCTGACTCGCGAGGAGCACCGGACAAAGACGATGGGCATGATCGGCGCGATGATCGGGTTCACGTTTGCGCTGTCCCTGGTCGCCGCGCCCATCCTCTATGAGTGGATCGGGATGGACGGCCTTTTCATCCTGACCGGAGTGCTCGCTCTGAGTGGTCTCGGCGTGGTCTTCGGCGCGATTCCGGATGTTCCCCAGGTTCACCGCGACGACACCGGCCCCGCGCCGTCCCTGGCGCAGGTGCTCGCGAATCCCGAGCTGGCGCGCCTGAACTTCGGCATCTTCGCGCTGCACCTGGTGCAGATGGCGATGTTCGTGGTGATCCCCTCCGCGCTCATCGACGCGGGCCTGCCGCTCGCTGCGCACTGGAAGGCGTACCTCCCCGTAGTGCTCGCCTCGTTCGCGCTGATGGTGCCGCCGATCCTGTATGCCGACCGCCGCAACCGGCCGCAGCCGGTGATGGCCGCCGCCGTGGCGCTGTTGCTCGTGGTGCAGACCGGCCTGATATTCGCGCACGGCCTGGTCGCGCTGATTGTCCTGCTGCTGCTCTTTTTTGCTGCGTTCAACGTGCTCGAAGCAATGCTGCCTTCACTCGTCTCCCGCATTGCGCCCGAACGCGCGCGTGGCAGCGCGATCGGCGTTTACAACACTACGCAAACCATGGGATTGTTCGCGGGTGGACTTGCCGGCGGCTGGATGGCCAAGCATTTCGGCGCGGCCGCGGTATTCGCGCTCGGCGCCGCCCTGATGCTGGCTTGGCTAGGTCTTGTGGCGGGTATGCGCCCGGTCAACCCTGCGATAGCTCGCCCGTTGACTGTGGAAGCAAATACTGCGTAGACACAAACACGATGGACAACTCGGGAGACGGAACATGGCTTCGATCAACAAGGTAATCCTGGTGGGCAACCTGGGGCGCGACCCCGAAACGCGCTACATGCCCGACGGCGGAGCGGTCACCAACGTAAGCATCGCCACGACCGATACCTGGAAGGACAAGACCAGCGGAGAGAAAAAGGAAGCCACCGAATGGCACCGCGTGGTGTTCTTCAACCGCCTGGCCGAGATTGCGGGCGAGTACCTGAAGAAGGGATCGCAGGTTTACGTCGAGGGGCGCCTGCGCACGCGCAAGTGGCAGGACAAGGAAGGCCAGGACAAGTACACGACCGAAATCGTATGCGACACCATGCAGATGCTCGGCGGGCGCCAGGGGATGGGTGAGGGCGGGGGAAGGGGGACGGAGCGCGGCGAATCTGCGGAATCGCGCGGCGCACCGCCGCCGGAAGGTCGGCCCGCGCCGGCCGGCGCGAAAAAACCCGCCGGCCAGTTCGTCGACATGGAAGACGACATCCCGTTCTGAACCTGCGAGCGATCATCGCCGGTGTCTGCTTCGCTTTGGGCGCCAGTCCCGGGGCAGGCGCCGCGG
>JANMXB010000582.1:0-6294 GCA_031380765.1 Pseudomonadota bacterium
GTGTTCGGCCTGCAGCGCGTCGGCTCGACCGAATCGGTGCTCGCGAGCGGCGTGTACCTCTCGGACGGCGACATCAACATCGCGCTGCTCAACTACAAGACCGACGAGATGTCGGGCATGGCGGCCGCCGGCGGCAAGGATTTCGTCGGCACCCACCACTTCGGCTTCCAGGTCGAGGACGCCGACTCGGTGAAAAAGAAGATCGAGGCGCACGGCGGCAAATTCTTCATGGACCTGCCCGCGCTCAAGGACACGCTCTACTACGAAGAAAAATACCGCGATCCCGAAGGCGTGATCTTCGACGTCTCGCAGCACGGCTGGGTGACCAAGGCCGGGCAGACGAAGTAGCGCCTGACGAAGTAGTTTCGGCGGCAATGAACGACACCTACGCGGCAACCGAGCCCGCGCGAGCCGAAATCGACGCACTGGCGGGACCGACACTCGTCGAATTCGGCAGCCCGTGGTGCGGGCATTGCCGCGGGGCGCAGGCACTCATCGCCTCCGCGCTGGCCGACCACCCGGACGTGCGCCACATCAAGATCGAGGATGGCAGCGGCCGCAAGCTCGGCCGCTCTTTCAAGGTCAAGCTGTGGCCCACACTGGTGTTCATGAAAGAAGGCAAGGAAATCGGGCGGCTGGTGCGCCCGCAAAGCGCGCAACCGATCGGCGAAGAACTCGCGAAAATTGACTTAGGTCAAAGGCGCGATCCGCCGGGTTCGCCGACCGGTTAGTCCACCGGCGCCATCGCGGCCGCGGGCGCCGCGCGCTCCTTCTCCTGCTCTTCCTGAAAGCGCAGCGCGTCGTGCCAGTCTGCGTCCGAGGGCATGAAGCACGATGCGGTGCGGTGCTTGAAATCCAGCGATCGATCCAGACCGGGCAGCGGCTTGCCCTCGTCCATCTCGATGAGTTTCCTGAGGATCAGCCGGCGGTAGAAGATCACCGCCTTGTCGCTGGTGCCCAGATGCTCCTGGGTGCGGTCGCAGATCGGGCCCATGCTTTCCTGCACCGCGCGGTCCTGGATCGCCGCGCCCTCGACGCCTGAGAAATTCGACGTCGCCATGAGGCCGCGGTCCTGCAGATGCTGGTTGGCCAGCGTGTGCTTGGTGCGGTAGCCCGGCGCGTGGGTCTCATGGCCCCAGTTGGCGTAGCTCGCGGGCACGTTGAGCGGCGTCTGCGGGTTGAAGTGGATGTAGAACGTGTAGCAGCTGAAATCGTCGATCGGCAGCCAGGCCTTGAACAGGCGCGACTCGTGCGGCCCGGTGGCGATGTACGTATAGAAGGGCGCGACCCACTCGGTGGTGCGCACGTAGCTCACTTTGGGGTCGGCGGTCCTGCGGATCGCGGCCACACGCATGAGGTAGGGCGACTCCTCACAGTGGATCGCCGGAATGCCATCGGACATCAGGTCGGCAATCGACTGCCAGCCGGCCCCGGCCCAGCTCTTGTCGCGCTCGAGCGTGAAATCGCGGTGCAGGTAATTCGGATGCGCCGGGTCCAGGTCGCCCTCGAGCCCCTGCAGGTAATTCGTGTCCTGGTACATCTTCACCACCAGCAGGTTCGGCGGCGCGAGGCCGAGCCACGGGAACGCGGGGAACGGCGGCTCGAGCTCGCGCGGGCCCATGTACGCCCACAGCAGGCCGCCCGCTTCGCGCACGGGATACGCGGCCTGGCAGAGATTCTTCGCAAGCTTGCTGCCGGCAGGCTCGGCCGGGGTTTCGAGCACCCGACCGTCATGCGCGATCTTCCAGCCGTGATAGAGGCAGCGCAGACCGCCGTCTTCGTTTCTGCCGTAGACAAGCGACGCGCGGCGATGCGGGCAGAACTCATGCATGAGTCCGGCTTTGCCCGCGGGATCGCGAAAGGCGACGAGCTTTTCGCCCAGCAGCCCCACGCGCACCGGCGCCCCGCCGGGCTCGGCAATTTCTTCGAGCTTCGCGGCCGGAATCCAGTAGCGGCGGAAGAACCGCCCGAGCGGCTTGTCCGGCCCGACCTGCGTCATGCGGTCGTTGTCTTCCTTGGTGAGCATGAAATCTCCGCGCCTGCAGTTACCCGATCGCCAGTTCATTGCAATATACAAGTACTAAAATCGAGGCGCAATTGAGAATGTGAATCCGCGCGAGGAGCAAAACCCATGCTGCAATACCGTTACCGGCCCGATGCGCCCGCCACCCGGCGGAATTTAGAAGGCCCTGACCAGCCCTGGTCCGACTACTCCCCCATCATCGACCGCCCGAAAATCACCTGGCCCAACGGCAAGCGCGTGGCCGTGTGGGTGGCGCCGAACGTGCTGTCGTGGGAATACACTCCGCCCGCCGATGCGTGGCTCGACGCGTGGGCGCGCACACCCGCGCCCGACCCTCTCGCCTACGGGCGCCAGGACTATGCCAACCGCGTGGGCTTCTGGCGCATGCTCGAAGTGCTCGACAAGCATCAGGCGCCCTGCACCGCGGTCATCAACACCGAAGCGCTGACACGCTATCCCTCGATCCGCGACGCGATCGTCGAGCGCCGCTGGGCCTGGCTCGGCCACGGCATCAACAACACGCGCTTCATCTTCGGGCACAGCGAGGCCGCGGAACGCGCCTACTACACCGAGATGCGCGACACGGTGGCCTCGCTCACCGGCATGCAGATGCTCGGCATGGGCGGCCCGGGTCCGCAGGCGGCCACCGAATCGACCCCGGACATCCTCGCCGCGCTGGGCTTTCTCTATCACGGCGACTGGTACCACGACGACCAACCGATGCCGCTGCGCGTACGCTCGGGACGGCTAATCTCGCTTCCCTATGCGGCCGAAGTCAACGACGCGCCCTTCCTCGGCGCGGCCTTCGAAGCCGATGATTTCGCGGACGTGATCAAGCGCCAGTTCGATACGCTGTACCGCGAAGGCGAGAGCAACGCGCGCGTGATGTGCATCTCGATCCATCCGCAGCTCATCGGCCAGCCGCAACGCGCGCGTTACCTCGACGAGGCCCTTGAGTACGTGTTCTCGCACCCCGGCACCTGGAAGACCACGGCCGACGAAATTGCCGAGCACTACCTGGCGCACCACTACGACACGGCGCTGCGTTACCTCGACGCACGCAAGGCGGCCGCATGAGCGCGCAGGTTCAGGCTGGACACGATTGGTTCGATTCAAACCCGATCTTCGCGCGCAAGGCCGTCAAATGGCCGAATGGCGCGAAGCTCGCGTTCGGCATCGTGGTCAGCTTCGAGCAGTACGAAATGGCGCCGCCTCCCGGGTCTTTCATCCCGGCCACGCTGCCCGGCGGCATGGGACGCGGGCCCTACCCCGATTTCCGCTCTTACTCGCTGCGCGAATACGGCAACCGCATCGGGGTGTTCCGGGTCATGGAAACCCTCGACCGCCACGGCCTGCGCGCGACAGCGGCCATCGACGCGAGCATCGCCACGCAAAAGCGGGTGATCCTGCGGGAATGCCAAAAGCGCGGCTGGGAAATCGCCGCGCACGGCAACGCGGTCACGCAGGTGATCACCGCAAAGATGGATGAGAAAGCGGAGCGCGCGCAGATCTCAAGCGCGCTCGACGCGATCGAACGCGCAAGCGGAAAGCGGCCGGCGGGCTGGCACGGGGCGGAGTACGGCGAGTCGGCGCGCACGCCGGGCCTGCTCGCGGAGCTTGGCCTGCAGTACGTCCTCGACTGGCCCAACGACGAGCTGCCCTATGCGATGCGCACCAAGGCGGGGCCACTGCTCTCGCTTCCCATGCTGGTCGATTTCGACGACGTGTTCGCGCACTGGTACCGGAAGCTCGCCATGGCGCGCTGGCAGCTTTCGATCGCGGACGCCCTTGACCGGATGATCGCCGACGGAAAGACGCAACCACGCATGCTCATCCTCAACCTGCATCCGTGGCTGATCGGCCAGCCGTGGCGGATCTCGTATCTCGACGCGGTGCTCGCCGACCTGAAGAGGCGCGAAGGCGTGTGGTGCGCAACGGCCGGCGAAATTGCGGACTGCTGGCGCCTCCAGCCCACGTGAGGCGAGGTTACTGCGCTGTCAGCTTGAGTTCCCTGAGCAGCGGCACCGCGCGCGCCTCCGCCCGCGCGACCGTTTCGTCGAACGCCTCGGGCGTGATGTAGCCGCTCTTCAGGCCGATGTCGTCGAGCGCCTTGATGAAGGCCGGATCCTCGATCGCGCGCCGCAGCGCGTCGTGCAGCCGCTTGGTGCGCTCAGGCGGAGTGCTGCCCCGGATCGCGACGCCGACCATTGGATTGAACAATTCCGGTCCCTGGATGCCTTTCTCCAAGGCGGTGGGCACCTCCGGAAAATCGCTGAAGCGCTGCGGCGTGATCGTGACCAGCAGGCGGACGGTGCCTGCGCGTGCAAGCGCGCGGATGCCCGCGATGTCGATGAAAGCCGTGTCCACATGGCCGCCCAGCACGGCGTTGGTGAACTCGCTGCTGCCGCGATACGGCACGTCCGTCACCTGCACGCCGGCCGAGCGGAAAAAGAGGAGCCCCTGCAGCTGCAGCGACGTCCCGGGTCCCACGTGGCCGAACTTGAGCATCCCGGGGTTTGCGCGCCCGTGGGCGACGAGCTCTTCGTAGCTGCGCCACGGCGCGTCCGCCCTGACGAAGAGGATGTGGCGGAACTCGGCGTAGCCCAGCAGAGTGCGCACCTCGTTCAGGTCGAACGCGAGCTTCTGCGTGTGCGCGGTCATCGCCTTGTACGAGCTTGTGGTCATCGAGATCGTGTAGCCGTCGGCCGGGGAGCGCGCGAGTTCGGCCATTGCGAGCGTGCCTCCCGCACCGGTCATGTTCGACACCACCATGGTCTGGCCCAGCTGGCGCGATCCGGCTGCGGCAAGCGCCCGCACGCTGAGGTCAGTGGGACCGCCGGCGGCAAAACCGAGGATGAAGCGGATCGGACGATCGGGAAACTGCGCGGGAAAAGGCTGGGACAGCGCCGGCGCGCTTGCGAAAGCGCACGCTGCGAGGAGCAGGGAGCGAAGTGTCAGCAGCATGCGGCGTAGCGATCTTTCATGACGGTCAGGACCTCGTCGGGGTCGCGCCGCCACCAGTCGCGCGCAGAAAAGATCTCGACTTCATTGTAGCCTGTGTAACCCGCGCCCTCGATCAGTGCACGGATACGCGGCAGGTCGATGATGCCGTCGCCCATCATGCCGCGGTCGAAGGCAAGATCCGTCGTCGGCACCAGCCAGTCGCAGATGTGATGCGCAAGGAGCCGGGATTTGCCCGCGCGCGCGATCTGGGCCTTGATCTGCGGATCCCACCACACGTGATAGACATCGACGGCCACACCGAGCGCACCGGATTGCTGCGGATCGAGTAAATCGCACAAGTCCAGCGCCTGGCCCAGGGTGTTGACGCAGGCGCGGTCGGCCGCCTGCATCGGATGCAGCGGCTCGATCGCAAGCGGTACGTTGGCTTTCTGCGCGTGCGGCAGCATGGCCGCGATGCCCTCCGTCACCTGCTCGCGCGCGCCCGCGATGTCCTTCGACCCGGCGGGCAATCCGCCCACGACGAGGATCAGGCAGCTTGCGCCGATGGCCTCAGCTTCGTCGATCGCGCGCAGGTTGTCCTCTGCCGCCGCCTTGCGGCCCACTGCGTCCGGCGCCGGAAACATGCCGCCGCGGCACAACCCCGTCACCGCAAGGCCGCTCTGCCGCAGCGCCTGCGCCGCGGCCGTCACGCCCATCTCCTGCAGGCGGTCGCGCCAGACCGTGATGCCGCGGACCCCGTGGCGCGCGCAGCCGTCGATGGCCTCGCCAAGCGTCCACGCTTTGGTCGTGATCGTATTCAGCGACAGCCGGGCGGGGTCGGGTCCGCTCACTTCAGCAATTCGGGCGCAATCAGTTTCGGGAGCCAGAGCACGACCTCCGGCCAGACGATCAGCCCCACGAGCACTGCGAGCATCGGGATGAGCATGATCATGGTGTCCTTGAGCGCGTAGCGCAGGCGCACCTTGGCAACCGCGCAGGCAATCATGAGGCACAGCCCATAGGGCGGCGTCACGAGACCGAAAGCGAGCGAGACGATGCCGATGATGGCGAACTGGATGGGATGCATGTGCACCGATTCGGCCAGCGGCTGCAGCGTGGTGCCGACGATGATGATCGCCGGGATCGCGTCGAGGAAACAGCCGACCACGAGGAAAACGAAAGCGATGAACAGGCCCACGCCCGTGATGTCGAGGCCCCAGGACGTCACATTCGACAGCAGCGCCTTGGGAATCTGGTAGTAGGCCAGCAACCAGCCGAAAGCGGAGGCCGTGCCCACGCAGAACAGCGCCACCGACGCAAGCTTGCCG
>JANMXB010000604.1:0-2755 GCA_031380765.1 Pseudomonadota bacterium
GTGCGAACGGCACTCATCTGGAGGCTGAAGTTGAAGGCGGCGCGAGAAGGCGGGTATTGTAGTCGCGATGAACACCCTGCCTGGCTACACATTGCCGGTCTACCCGTACCGCAGGCCGCCCGAGCTCTCGGGCAGCCAGCCGGGGACTTACCCGGTGATCGTCGCGGGCGGCGGGCTGGCGGGCCTGGTCTGCGCCCTGGAGCTGGGCAGCCGCGGCATCCGCACGGTCGTGCTCGACGAGGACAACACGGTCGGCGCAGCGGGCCTGTCCTCGCGCGGCATCTGCTACGCGCGGCACACCCTCGAGATCCTCGAGCGGTTCGGCATCGCCGAACGCATCCGCGCAAAAGGCATCACCTGGAACGAGGGCGACGTGTATCGCGGCGAGCGCCGCATCTACCGCTTCAACCTGCAGCCGGGGACGGACCACAAATTCCCCTCGTTCGTAAACTTGCAGCAGTTCTACGTCGAGCAATACCTGGTCGAGAAGGCCGCCGATTACGCCTCGATCGACCTGCGCTGGAAAAACAAGGTCGTCGACGTGCGCCCGCGCGCGGATCACGTGGAAGTCGAGGTCGTTACCCCCGACGGGCGCTACACCGCGCGCTGCAGTTATCTCATCGGCGCCGACGGCGCACACAGTACGGTGCGCGAGAAAATCGGCGCGAAGGATGCCGAATTCGCGCTGTTCGAAAATACCTGGTGCATCGCCGACGTGCGCATGGCGCCTTCGTCCGAGGCCGTGCGCAAGGCCTACCTCGACAGCCCGCTCAACGAGGGCGGCGCGATCTGGTACCACCAGATGGCCGACGGCGTCTGGCGCACCGACTGGCTGATCGGCCACTACCCCGATCCCGACGCCGAGGCGCAGCCCGAGCGCGCCAAGGCGCGCTTGCGCAAGCTGCTCGGGCCGCACGCCGAATTCGAACTGGTCTGGGTGGGTCCCTGGCGGTTTCGCAAGCGCTACCTGGAAAAGCTCATGCACGGACGGGTCCTCTTCATGGGCGACGCGGCCGCCCAGCATTCGCCCTTCGGCGCGCGCGGCGGCAACCGCGCCGTGCAGGATGCCAACAACCTCGCGTGGAAACTCGCCCTCGTGCTCGAGGGCAAGGCCGCGCGCGCGCTGCTCGCCACCTATGAGGTCGAGCGCCACCAGGCAGCGCGCGAAGCGGTGGAAATCGCGTCGCGCAGTGCGATCTTCATCGCCCCCGAGACCCCGGGGCAGCGCCTGGTGCGCGATGCGATCCTCGACCTCGCCGAAACAAATCCGGCGGCGCGCGCGCTCGTCAACGTGGGACGTCTGTCCGAGCCGTGCGCATACGCACACTCGCCCCTAGGGCTTGAGCGCGGCACGTTCGATGCCCCCGCGGCCGCACCCGGCGCTGCGGCGCCGGACGGAAAATTTCGCGCTGCGGCGCCGGACGGCAAATTTCGCGATGCGGGAGGCGAATCGTGGTTCGCCGATCGCCTCCAGGGTCATTTCACTGTCGCGTTCTTCGGCGCCGGCGCAGTGCCCGTCAGCACGCCGGTCGAAACTGCGGTCGTCTCGCTAAACCGCGATTCGGCGCCGGTGCTTTTCGAGCGCTACGGCGTGACAGACCAGGCGACCTATGTGTTCCGGCCGGACGGCCATGTGCTTGCGCGCTGCCGCGGCATCGATGCGCAATTCGCGGCCGCGTCGATCGCCGGGTCGCTCGACGGCAGCCTTTGCGCCGCGCCGGATGCGCCGCCCCACGATCCCGGCGGACAACCAAGCGGGCAACTCGAGCGCGACAGGCTCTATGATGCGTACGCCGCGCTCGTGGACGAAGCCCACGCGTCCGAGCGCGACGGCGTAATGGAACGCGTCAAAGCCCTGCTGATCGAAGAATTGAAAGCCGCATGAACCAGCCCTCCGTCGAAATCGCGCTGCTCGCAGCCAGCGTTGCGCTGCTGCTGGTTTACCGCTTCTTGCATGCGCGCCGAGCGCGCCTCGACCCGGCGACGTCGACGCGCGCGATCCACGACCGCATCCGCAGCGACTGGGTTGCCGCGATGACGGCGGGCGCCGACAAGGGGATCCTCGCGGTGCAGACGCTGCGCAATTCGGTGATGGCCGCGAGCTTCATGGCCTCCACGTCGGCGCTCGCGCTCGCGGGTACGCTCGGGTTCGCAAGCGAAGCCGACAAGCTGGCGATCACGTGGCACCGCGAACACTCGCTGGCCATGGCGAGCGCCCTGTTCCCGCTCAAGGTGTTCCTGCTGCTCGGCGCCTTTTTTGTCGCCTTCCTGCTCTTCTCGCTCTCCATCCGCCTCTACAACCACACGAGCTACGCGATCGCGTTGCGCGGCGACGAGGAAGCCGTGGCGCGCTATCTCAACCGCGCCGGCCGGCTGTACGGCGACGGGCTGCGCGTGTTCTACATGGCTTTCCCGGTGGTCGCGTGGCTGTTCGACGCGACCATGATGCTTGCGGCCACCGCGGGGGTGCTGTGGATCCGCTGGCATCTCGACACAGCGGACCTGCCAAGGGACTGAAAAGCGGGGGTGCGGCCCGCGTTGACCGTCGGGGGGCGCGTGGCTAAAATGCGCGCCTCCTGCAAGCGGGCTTTCCCTGCCCGCCGGGGGCGATTAACTCAGCGGTAGAGTGCCACCTTCACACGGTGGAAGTCGCTGGTTCGAACCCAGCATCGCCCACCATAGAATCAACGGGTTGACCCGGCCTTCCAGGTGCGCACCGAGGTGATTCAGATCAAGTAGCTAGCCCTGCCCGGCG
>JANMXB010000651.1:0-1608 GCA_031380765.1 Pseudomonadota bacterium
GCCGCTCGAGCATCTACCCGTCCCTCGCGCAGATCGCCGGCCATGCGCTGAACAGCATTTTTCTCGACAGCCTGTCGGTGGATCTCGAGCGGCTCGAGCGCATCAACCGCACCGTTAGCCTGATTCCCCCGGACAAGCTTGCCGAAGGGAATTTTCCACTCAGGCCGATCAAGGTGCTGTTCATTTCGCCCAGCCAGCCCATCGAGCGGATAGCTGCCCGGTTCCTGCACGAGCTTCCACGGGCTGTGCGTTTCCTGCTGCGGCCCACGGGCGCCCTGAACCGGTCGGGCTCGAACCTCGCGAGCTACCTGCTGTTCGAGGAGTCGTTTTGCCGTGCCCTGGTGGATCTTGGGTACCAGGACACGATTGCGCGTCAAAATGAGGTCGTCGAGTTCTTCGCCGGCGGAACATAATCCCAGGTCTCACCGGCGCCGGATGAGCGCCAAAAGGAGTCGACATGGCCGATCAAGGCGGCAGCAGCGGGGGCGTCAACGACCCATTCGAGATGTTTCGCCGGCTCTGGGCTCCGCTCGGGTTGCCCGTGCCCGGCATGGCCATGCCGACCCTCGATCCCGCGGAGGTGGAGAAGCGCATCGCCGACCTGAAGTCGGTAGAGACCTGGCTCGGAATGAACCTCAACATGGTCAAAATGGCGATCCAGGGTCTTGAAGTACAAAAAATGGCGCTCAATGCAATGAAAGCCAATGCCGGCGCGGCCAGCGATGCGGCGAATGCGTTTGCGAGCATGTCGCGCAGCACCGCTGCCGCGGCGGCCGGTCAGTCCGGGGCGGCTGCGCCCGACCAGAATCCCCTGACGAATCCGATGCTCTGGCCGTGGGCGATGATGCAGGGCGCACAGGTCCCAGAGCGCGCGGCCGAGCCTAAACCCAAGGAGTCCAAGGAGCGCAAAGAAGGCAAATGAGCGGCGGATTCCGCTTCGCGCATTCGAACGGGACCGATTGGCAGGAGTGCGTCGCGCGCTGCGCCGCGTCGCTGGGCAAGCCGGCGGGGGGCCTGGGCTTCATCTATTTCACCGATCTGTTGCTACCGTACGCGGCGGAGATGGTCGACACGCTCAAGGAGCTTACCGGGGTCCAGGACTGGGTTGGAACCGTGGGCATAGGAATCGTCGCGACCGGCGCGGAATATCTCGGCGAGCCCGCGCTTGCGCTGATGGTCGCAGACATCCCTTCCCACAGTTACCGAATCTTTTCGGGCAAGCGGCGCGCCCCCCTGCCGGGGGAGCGCACCCCGACAGGCTTCGCGGCCGCGCACTTCGGCATCGTCCATGGCGATCCGCAGACGCCCGATATGGCCGACCTGGTCGCCGACATGGCTGCGCGCGTCGAAAGCGGCTACCTCGTCGGCGGACTCTCCAGCGCTGCCGGCGACACGGTACAGGTCGCAAACGAAGTGCTGACCGGGGGGCTCTCGGGCGTGGTGCTCGCCTCCGACGTGCCGGTAGCCACGCGCCACACGCAAGGATGTACGCCGCTTGCGGCGCGTCACGTGGTGACCGAGTGCGAGGACAACATCGTCGTCACGCTCGATGGACGCCCGGCGCTCGACGTATTCCGCGAAGACGTGGGCGAAGTCCTCGCGCGCGAC
>JANMXB010000622.1:0-1813 GCA_031380765.1 Pseudomonadota bacterium
AAGAGGAACAGCTTGCTGGCGGAAAACGGGGACAGACCACGGTTTCCGCGGAAAACGTGGTCTGTCCCCGTTTTTCCGCCCTTGGACGTTTCCGCGAGATGCCCCGCGAGCTTGAGGCGCTGCGCCTCGCCGCCGGAAAGCGTCGGCACGGGCTGGCCGAGGCGCAGGTATTCGAGGCCGACATCGGCAAGGGGCTTGAGCACGCGCTGCACTTCGGCGTACTCGCGGAAGAACAGCATGGCTTCCGACACGGTGAGCTCGAGCACGTCGGCGATCGACTTGCCGCGCACGATGACTTCGAGCACCTCGGCCCGGAAGCGCTTGCCGTCGCAGTCCGGGCAGCGCAGGTACACGTCGGAGAGGAACTGCATTTCGACGTGCTCGAAGCCGTTGCCGCCGCAGGTCGGGCAGCGGCCGTTGCCGGAGTTGAAGCTGAAGGTGCCGGGGGTGTAGCTGCGTTCCTTCGCGATGTCGGATGTCGCATAGATCGTGCGAATCGCGTCCCATGCGCCGACGTAGCTGGCCGGGTTCGAGCGCGTGGTCTTGCCGATGGGCGACTGGTCGACCATGACGACTTCGGCGACGTTCTTGTGGCCGCGCAGCTCGCGATGCTTGCCGGCCGATTCGGTCGGTTTGCCCTTCGCCTTGAGCAGGGAGGCATAAAGCACGTCGTGCACCAGCGTCGATTTCCCCGAGCCCGACACGCCTGTGACGCAGACCAGCCGCTGCAACGGGATGGTGACGTCGATGTTCTTGAGGTTGTGCTCCTCGGCGCCCAGCAGCTCGAGGCTGGGCGCGGCAGGCAGCATGCGGCCGCGGCCTTCGCCGAACGCGGGAACGCCCGCGCGCTTGCGGCCGGAAAGATACTCGGCGGGAAGGGTTTTCGAGGCCTTGAGCTCGTCGGGCGAGCCGAAGAACACGATTTCGCCGCCGCGCTCGCCCGGGCCGGGACCCATGTCGAGGATCTTGTCGGCCTCGAACATGATCTGCGGATCGTGCTCGACCACGACGAGCGAGTTGCCCGCGTCGCGCAGCCTTTTCATCACGTCGATCACGCGGCTCATGTCGCGCGGATGCAGGCCGATGGAAGGCTCATCCAGCACGAAGAGGGTATTCACGAGCGACGTGCCGAGCGCCGTGGTCAGGTTGATCCGCTGCACTTCGCCGCCGGAAAGCGTGCGCGACTGGCGGTCCAGGGTGAGGTACCCCAGGCCGACGGCGCACAGGAACCGCAGGCGCGAGCGGATTTCGGTCATCAGCAGATCGGTCGCCTCGTCCAGCGGCGCAGGCAGCTTCATGACGCCGGCGAAATCATGCAGCGCATCGATCGGCATCAGCATGAGGTTGTGAATCGACTTGCGGCCGGGCTCGAGCTTGTAGAGCAGCGCGTCGGACTTGAGGCGCGTGCCTTCGCAGGCGGGGCAGGGCGTGTAGGCGCGGTATTTCGACAGCAGCACGCGGATATGCATCTTGTACGCCTTGCTCTCCAGCCAGTGGAAGAAGCGGCGCACGCCGTACCAGATGCCGGGCCAGGATTTCTTCCAGCTGACCCACTCCGGCTCGCCTTCGAGCACCCATTGGCGGTGCTCTTCCTTCATCTCGCGCCAGGGCGTGTCCAGAGGAATGTCGCGTTTCTTGGCGTACTTGCAGATGTCGTCCTGGCATTCCTTGAAGCTCGGCGTCTGCCACGGGCGGATCGCGCCTTCGCGGATCGTTTTCGTTTCGTCCGGGACGATGAGGCCGAAATCGATGCCGATCACGCGGCCAAAGCCGCGGCAGGTCTCGCACGCGCCGATCGGCGAATTGAACGAGA
>JANMXB010000664.1:0-5966 GCA_031380765.1 Pseudomonadota bacterium
TGGCCGCAATCACCGGGCAGGGCAGATGCTCGATCGAGTCGCAGACCTCGCGCATGATCCCGAACACGCGATCGAGCTCCTCGGCAGAGGCGAGCTTTGCGTAAGCTTTCACGTCGCCGCCGGTGCAGAAATAGCGCGGGCCGGTCCCGGTGATGATGAGCGTGCGCACTGTCTTGTCTGATGCGCAGGCGCGCACCTGCGCGCCGAGCTCGAGCGCGACCTCGCGGCTGATCGCGTTGCCCGCGTCCGGCCGGTTGAGGCGCAGCACGAGCGCCGTGCCGTGCCGCTCGGCGAGGACAAGCGCGTCAGGCATCGCGCTGCACGAGGTGCATGAGGATGCCGCCCGTCGCCTTCGGATGCGGGAAGCCGATCTGCGCTCGACGTGAGCCGGGCCGGCCTTTGGTGTCGATCATCTGCAGCCCCGCGCCAGCCATCCCGGCCAGCGTCGAATCAATGTCGCGCACCTTGAGCGCGACATGATGCAGGCCGCGTCCGCGCGATTGGACGAAACGCGTGATTGCGCCCTGGTCCTGCTTGGTCGAGCCGGCATTTCCGTGCTCGACCTGCGCGCCCTGGCGCGGATCGAAGTTCGCAAGGAATTCCAGCTCGCAATCGCCCACGCTGATGAAGTACACCCGCAGTCCGCCGACCGGCTCAGGGGTCCGGTTGTGGTAGACCACGCCGTACTTGTCGGAGGTGAAGCTCTCGACCGCCATGCTCACTTCCATGTCGGTCTGGCGGCTCTCGACTGGAAAGCCGAGCTTGCCGGTGAATACACGCTCGTCCTCGAACACGTCGGCGCTCGCCACGCCCAGGTGGTCGATTCGCTCGACGGCGGCCCCCGGCCCCGGCTTGAGGCCGAGCCGCTCGGACAATCGCAGGCGCACGCCGACGGTGCCTGCGCGGTCGAGCTGCAGGGTCTTGCGTCCGCCGAGGCCCGCCGAGGCGGCGCCCGAGGCGGCCACCCCGGCTTCGCCCGCTTTGCGTGCAACTGCGTCCACGTCGTCCACGCCAAGCGCGAGGTGATGCACGCCGGGTTTGGCTTCGCCATCGATCATCGGGTGGCCGAGCGGGAACACGGCCAGCGCGCTGCTGCCGAGCGCGAACACCGGCACCTTGCCCTGGGGGGATTCAAATTCGGTGCGCGGCAAGCCGAAATGCTTTTCCAGCGCGGCGCAGGTGGCGGACGGGTCATTCGAGGCGAGCGCCACATAGGCGATCTGGTCTGCAAGCATAGGATTCCTCTCTAAGAGCATTGAATGGTTTTGGCGGCGGCCAGCGCTTCGATGCGCTCAGCCGGGATGCCGAATTCGGCAAGGACGGCGCGGCTGTCCGCGCCCAGGGCAGGCGGCGGCGTGCGGACGGACCGGCCGCCGAGGCCAGCCATGCGGATCGGGTTGGCGATCAGGCGCAGCTTGCCGAGCGTCGGATGCTCCACGGTCTCGACGATGCCGGTTTCGTTGACATGCTTGTCCTCGAAGACCTGGTCGAGCGAGAAGATCGGGCCGGCCGGCAACCCGAGCTTCACTAGTTCCAGCGTCCATTCCATCTTGCCGCGCGTGGCGAAGATGGTGTTGAGCTTTTCCTTGAGGGTTGCGCGGTTGCGACTGCGCGTGGCGTTGTCCTTGTAGTCCGGGTTCGAGACCCACTCCTCGCGGCCCACGAGCTTGCAGAGCTTGACCCACATGTCCTCGGTCGCCGCGGCCATATTGAACGGGCCGTCCTTCGCCTCGAACATTCCATAGGGATAGACGACGGGATGGTCGTTGCCGGCCACAGCGGGCGTATCGCCAAGCGACAACTCTCGCTGGCCCTGGACCGTCAGCAGTCCGATAAGACCTGCAAGGAGCGAAGTCTCCACCAGCTGGCCGCGTCCGGTCGCCATGCGCTGGATGACGGCGGCCTGCACCCCTAGCGCAGCCCACATGCCGGCCACCACGTCGCCGATCGGGATGCCGACGCGCGTCGGTCCGGTTTCCTTGTGGCCGGTGAGGCTCATGAGCCCGGACATGCCTTGCGCGATCTGGTCGACGCCCGGCCAGCCGCCGTAGGGCCCGGTCGTGCCAAAGCCGGTAATCGAAGCGAAAATCAGGCGCGGATTGCACGCCGCCAGCGTGGCGTAGTCCATCTTCATGTCGCCCATCACGCCCGGCTTGAAATTCTCGACGAGGATGTCGGCCTTGGCGGCCATCGTGCGAATCAGCTCCAGGCCCGCCGGGTCGCGGAAGTTGATCGCGAGGCTGCGCTTGTTGCGATGGATGCTGAGGTAGTAGACGCTGATGCCGTCCTGAAAAGGTCCCCAGCCGCGCACCATCTCGCCCGACGGTGTCGGCTCGATCTTGATCACGTCGGCGCCGAGGTCGGCCAGGATCGTTGCGCAGAACGGCCCGGCGAGCGCGCGAGACAGGTCGAGCACGCGCAATCCGGCCAGCGGCAGTTTTTCGGTGGGCTGTGGCTGCATCTCAGGGGTTCCTGCGGTAGGGGATCTTGCGCGTACTGGGGGCGGCTTGCGCGGGCGCGGGCTTGCGCTGGCGCTCTTCGAAGCGGTGCACGAGCTCACCGACGTGCTTCTCTGCCGCAAACGCGGCGGCGGTCCCGTCGCCCGCCCGGATCGCGCGCAGGATCTGCTCGTGCTCGCGGATCGACTGCGCGGGTGAGCCCGGCAGGTTCGACATCATTGCCTGGTAGCGGCGCAGGTTGGTGCGGATCTGCTCGTACAGCTTGAGGAGCAATCCATTGTCCGAAGCTGCGACCATGAAGTCATGGAAGCGCGCCGCCAGGCGGGAATACGCTTCGATGTTTTTCTGGCGCACCGCGGCTTTCATTTCAGCAATCATTGCGTCGAGCTTGTCGAGCGCGACGACGGGTCGTGTCTCGGCCAGCTTGCGTGCGGCGGCGCACTCGAACATCGAGCGCACTTCGAACAGCTCACGCAATTCGGCGTCGGACCGCTCGCTCACCACCGCGCCGCGATGCGGCTGGATGACCACGAGACCTTCGCCTGCAAGCATGCGAAACGCCTCGCGCAGCGGCACGCGGCTCACGCCAAGGCTCTGGGCGAGGTCCTGCTCCTGCAGGCGGGCGCCCGGCGCGAGCACGCTGTCGATGATCGCTTGGCGCAAAGCGGCGGCGATGCGCTCGGGCAGGAGTTCGCTGCCCTGGATGCTGATGCCTTCCAGGCTCATATTCGAGATGGGGGACCGGCTGTCTTAGAGGATTGTATAAAGATTATACAATTAAGAGCGACGAAGTCAAGCCGGGCGGCGAATGCCGAAGAACCGTCTTGGAGCGCGAAAAATAGGCTGCCTCCGGGCGCGGCGCCCGCTCAGGCCACCGGTTTCACGATCTCCTCGGTGTCCTCGCCGATATGCGCGGGCTCCGGCTTTTTGTTCGCGTCCACCGGGCCGATGCGCTCGTATTCCGCGATCACCTGCGCGCCGAAAAGGAGCAGCGTGGCGACGATTTCGAAACTGAGCAGGACGATGATCGCCGTGGTCAGCGACCCGTACACCACGCTGACCTGCGACAGCGTGCTGAAATACCAGACCAGCCCGCGCCGGATGACCTCCCAGAGGATCCCGGCGGTTGCGCCGCCGATCAGCGCGTGGCTGATCGAAATCCGGCCGACGGGCATGAAGTAATAGATCGACGAGATCAGCAGGATCTCGGCGCCGATGCCGAGGCAATACAGCGTCGCGCGCGACACCCCTCCGAGCGACCAGCGGTGCCCTTCGAGCACGATGCTCCATTCTCCGATGGCGAGCAGGTCCGCGAGCACATAGGTGCCGACGAACAGCAGCGCGGCGATGAACAGGATGTAGCCGAAAGGCAGCAGCAGCGAAATCGCGAAGTGGCGCCGCTTGACCGCCACGCGGTGCAGGAAGATGACCGACATTGCATTCTCGAGCACCTTGAATCCGAGCGAGCTGAAGAAGAGCATGGTCCCGAACAGCACCCAGCCGATGGAGGCGCTGCTGTCCAAAAAGGTCTTCAGTTCGAGCACCACTTCCTTCGACTGCCCGGGCACGACGAATTCCAGCGCGCGCCGCAGCGTCGTGAGCAGCTCGGCCTGGTCGATGAGGTGCGACAGCGCCATCACGGTAAGGATCAGCAGCGGGATGATCGACAGCAGGGCGTAGTAGGCCACGGCGCCCGCAAGCAGCAACCCCTGGTTGGCCTGGAAGGCTTTCAGGACTTGCATGGAAAACGCGACCGGGCGCTTGAGGATGGCCCGCGCCCGCGTGGGGATCCTGAAAATCGTCATCGGGCGGCGGGAGCGGGGCGCATTACGTCAAGCGTGCGGACCTGCATTCTCCTGATTGGAGTGGCTTCCTGCATGGGCGACCCTGCCTGGGGAGGGTGGATCTTAGGGTTGCGAGTGTCGCGGGAGCGGTGCGCTAGCGCACATTGATGGCCGGCACACGCGGTGCTTCAATGCCTCTCAATGTCAGTAAGTTGTCTGTAGATCCGCTCCAGTGCTGGAGGTCATGGTAACGAATGTCAGGAGCGATGAAACCCGAGGTACGCCTCGAGCATCGCCTTAAGGTGCGGTTGCACCTTGCCCGCGAGGTCCTTGCGGTAGCCGAACGGATGCGGCTCGTCCATGTAGGTGATCTCGGACAGTTCGAGCTGCACGGCCTCCACGCCGTCGGATGGCTTGCCGTAGGTGCGTGTGATGTAGCCGCCCTTGAAACGGCCGTTCAGCACCGACGTGTAGCCCGAAGCGCCCTTGGCGATCTCGAGCATCTTTGCGCCGATCTCGGGCCGGCATGACGTGCCGTCCGCGGTGCCCAGGTTGAAGTCGGTCAGCCGGCCCTTGAAAAAACGCGGCACCTGCGAGGCGATGGAGTGCGCGTCCCACAGCAATGCGCTGCCGTGCTCTTTTTTCAGCCGCGCGAGCTCTTCCTGCAGCTTTGCGTGATACGACTTCCAGTAAGTGCCGACGCGATGGCGGATCTCGGTGTCGTCGGGGTCCTCGCCCATGCGGTACATCGGCTGCTTGGCGAACGTGTCGACCGGGCACAGGCCCGTGGTGTCCTGTCCCGGATACAGGTTGGCGTTGTCCGGCGGCCGGTTGAGGTCGACGACGTAGCGCGAATGGGTCGCGACCAGGATCGAGGCACCAAGCGCTTGCGCAAAGTCATAGAGCTGCTCGAGATGCCAGTCGGTATCCGGCACGGTGCGCGCGATCGGCATCATCCGCCGGGCCAGCGGGTCTGGAAGGTGCGTGCCGACGTGCGGCATCGACACGTGCAGCGGTTTGGTGCCTTGCCTGAACCGGAAGAGTTCCATAGCGGATTTTAGCCCGAGGGCAGCAACGCGGCCGCTTCGGTCGTGTAGTGGCCGCTGGCGACGAGCGACTTGATCGCTTCGATGTCCGGGGCGAAGTAGCGGTCCTCGCTGTAGAACGGCACGCGGGCGCGGATCGCGGCCATCGCGCGCTGCAGGGGAGGGGAGGTGACGAGCGGCGCACGAAAGTCCACGCCTTGCGCCGCGGCAAGCAGTTCGATCGCAATGATGCCGATCGTGTTATCGGCCATGTCGCCCAGCCGCCGTGCTGCAAAGGTCGCCATGCTCACGTGGTCCTCCTGGTTCGCGGAGGTCGGCAGGCTGTCCACGCTGGCGGGATGGGCGAGGGACTTGTTTTCGCTCGCCAGCGCCGCGGCGGTGACCTGCGCGATCATGAATCCGGAATTCACGCCGCCATGCTCGACAAGGAAAGGCGGCAGGCGGCTGATGCTCGCGTCAATCAGCAATGCAATCCGCCGCTCGGACAAGGCGCCGATCTCTGCGATCGCAAGGGCCAGGGTATCGGCGGCCAGCGCAATCGGCTCGGCGTGGAAGTTGCCGCCGGAGAGCACTTCGCCGGACTGCGCAAAGACGAGCGGATTGTCGGACACGCCGTTGGCTTCGATTTCGAGCGTCTTCGCCGCCGAGCGCATCACATCGAGGCAGGCCCCCATCAC
>JANMXB010000686.1:0-8628 GCA_031380765.1 Pseudomonadota bacterium
ACCAGTCCATCATCTCGTGCACGCGCGCACGCGCCTTGAGTTCCTTCGGATATGCAGGCGAGCCGACCTTGTCGGCGAGGTACTTCAGGATCGCGGAGCACTCCGTCAGACGGAAGTCGCCGTCCTCGAGCACCGGAACGAGGCAATTGGGGTTGATCTTCGCGAAATCCGGCTTGAGGTGCTCGCCGGTGAAAAGATCGACGACCTGGTAGTCGAGGGCAATGCCCTGGTCCTGGGCGAACAACTGGACGATACGGCTGGTGGTGGACGCGGGATGATAATAGAGCTTCATGCTGTTCCTCCTCTGGTGGTGCGCGCGGGACAAAAGTCTAGCCACTTTCGACCCACGGTGGAAGGTCGGATAGACTGACCGCCGCCCCTCGACAACCCTCATGGAGGAGATTCACCGTGACGCTAAGCACCAACCAGAAAACCCGCCGCGATTTTCTGCAGGCAGCCGGGGCGATCGCCGCCGTCGCGCTGATTGGTGACCTGCCGTTTGCGGCGCTGGCCCAGACGCCCGCAAAAATGAAAATCGGCACCCTCGGCTCCGGCCGGGTCGGCAGCGCGATCGGCGGCGCATGGGTCAAGGCCGGCCATGAAGTCATGTTCTCGTCGCTGAACCTCGAAGCGGACAAGAAGCTCGCCGCAAGTCTCGGCGGCGGAGCGCGCGCAGGCACGCCTCGCGAGGCGGCCGCGTTCGGTGACATGCTGCTGGTTTCGGTGCCCTACACAGCCCTGCCCGGTCTGGGCCGGGAGTTGGGTGACCTGATCAAAGGCAAGATCATCATCGACACCTCCAACCCAATTGTCGCGCGCGACGGCGAAATGGCGGTCGCCGCGCGCGAAAAAGGCGCGGGTGTCGCATCGATGGAATTCCTGCCCGGCACGCGCATCGTCCGCGCTTTCAATGCCATCGGCGCGGCAAGAATGGCGGAAGCCGCCGGCAAGAGCGAGCGCGTGGGCATGCCGATCGCAGGCGACGACCCGAATGCGATCAACGTGGCGTCCGCCCTCGTTCGGGACGCAGGCTACGAGCCGGTGTTGGTCGGCACACTCGCAGGAATGGGCAAATACCTGATACCGGGCACACCGCTGGCAGGCGAGCGATCGCCCGATGAAATTCGCAAGGTGGCGGCCACTCTTAAATGAACGCAATGCTTTCCGGTTCCTGCATGACGAGTACTTCACCTTAAAGAGGCATCCGGTCAGGCACTGCGCTACTGACATTGCTGCGGTCAAACCCCATTCTAGGCGCGCCTCTCCAGCCAACTTACTGACATTACGTCACGGCTCCGGCGCGCCGCGAAATAGCTGCTCTGGTTCGTACGCCCTTCTTCGAGTTGGCTATGGAGGCGCCACGTTACACATAGGGCTGCGCGAGACTTTCAGTTGCGATTACCCGTTTCACAGCCGGACGCGCGAGCATGCGCTCAAGGTAGGGACCCAGACGCGGCAGGCTACGCGCCGGCCTTGCGAAACCCCGCGTCCACCGGCACAGCATCAGCGCAAATGGGTCCAGCACGCTGAATCGTTCGCCGAGGAACCAGTCGCAACCATGCGATGCAATTTGTGCGTCGATCTGATCGAGCAGGCCGCCCACCCTTGATTCGGCGTGCGCCGAGATCTGCGCGGCCCCGCCCGCGTTGCCTTCGTCGACCCAGCGCTCCGGATAGAAATACAGGATGAGGGAGGCCTGCACGGTGTTGGTCATCCAGGCCAGCCACTTGTAGAACTGCGCGCGCTGAGGCGTACCCAATCCAGGGGCCAATCCAGCCTCCGGATGGGTGTCCGCCAGGTGGAGAAGGATGGCCGCCGTTTCATAGAGCACCAGATCGCCGTCGACAAAGACCGGAATGAGGCCGTTCGGGTTGAGCTTGAGGTAGTCCGGCGATTTGTGCGCCCCGACCGTGCGGTCGACGTACTTCAGCTCGAACGGAACGCCGAGCTCCTCGAGCACCATATGAGGCGTCATGCTGGCGTTGCCGGGGTAGTAGTGCAGCTGGATCATGGTGTGTTTACGGCTCTCGGAAAGGGCGTCGACAGCTTATACTTTTACGCATGCTCAAGCTGCTGCGCATTTTCTCTGCCGCATGCGCCCTCGTCATCGGTCCGGCGCCTGCCGCCGCGCAGAGCGCGGTTTCGACGGTGGACTCGCGCGCCGTCCGAGAAGTCATCGAGGCGCAGCTCGACGCCTTCGCGAAGGACGACGCGGCGCGCGCCTTTTCGCTGGCCACCCCCGGCATCCGCGAGGCGTTCGGCTCGCCGGAAAATTTCATCGCAATGGTCCGTAACTCGTACGCCGTCGTCTATCGTCCCGCGTCCGTGGCCTTCGAGGCCCCCGTCGCCATCGATGGACTGGTCCTCCAGCCGGTGCGCATGACCGATGAACAAGGCCACGCCTGGATCGCGCTCTATCCGATGCAGCGCCAGCCCGATGGCAGCTGGCGCACGAACGGCTGCCAGCTTGGGAGGCTCGCCGGACAGCAGATCTGAGTGGCGGCCCGAATCGGTCCAGGGCAACGAACCACTATGGCCGCAGCGGCGGTCAGGACCCCCGCCAGGATCGCCGGTTCAGGCCCTGCCGACTCACTTCCTCTGAAGGCGCGTCTCGGTAAACCCGCGCATGTCCGCCGTCAGGGTTCCGGTGGCGAGCGCGCGCCGATACGCTTCGGCCGCCTCGAGCGGATGGTCAAGCGCCTCTAACGAGATGGCCAGTCCGACCCACGACGATCCCGCACCCGGCGATAGGCGCAAGGCAGCCTGGTAAGCCTCCATCGCAGCGCGGTGATTTCCCAGGCGCTGGTACGCCGCGCCGGACATCGCCCGATACTCCGCACTCGAAGCGCCCGCTGCGCTCGCGCCCTGCAACGCCTTGAGCGCGCCCTCGTAGTCCTTGCCCTCAATGAGGATCCGTGCGAGAGAAGACGCGAACACCGCGTTGCCTGGGTTGATCGCGAGCCCGTCCTGCAAAAGTCGACGGGCGCGTTCGATCTGGTGCTGGTCGATCAGCAGGGCCGCCAACGCCTGGCGCGCCGACTCATGGTGCCGGTCTGCGTTCAGCGCCGTAGAAAATAGCTCCATGGCATCCCCTGTCCGGCCTTCATTCAACAATCCGGCTCCGCGTCTGAAGTCGGCTTCCGCGAACTCCTGGGGGTTGCGCGGCCTGTCGCGCTTTTCGACGCCCTGGTTCACTTGGCGTTCCACAGGCGCCCGGGGAGGTTTGGCGTCCAGGGTCGGGCGGCCGACCTCGGGCGTCTCGGACGCCTTCGGCAGCTTTGTTGGCGCAGGCGGTCTTTCGGGAGCCAGGACCAGCGGGGACTTCGGCGCTCTCTCGGGAGGGATCGGCGTTTGGATCGACGGCGCAAGCCTTAGCAGTTCCGGGTTTGCCAACGGCGAGGCTGGCACCCGGGCGGGAACCGCCTCGGAGATCGCGGCCACCGGCTCCGGCGGCGGTACCCGCCGGGTGCGCGCGTCCTCCGCGGCCCTGAATGCAAGATTGGTGACCACCGGCTGCACCTGTAATTGGGAAGCGATGACGACGATCCCGACCACGCCGGCGAGCAACAGGAACGCGAGCAGCCGCCAGAAAGCCTCCTTCCCCTTGCCGGCGAGCCCGCTCCCCAGGCGCATCGGCCGGACCGCAGGCCCTCCCGCAGGAGGCGGCGCCTGCCGCTGGTCGAGTTCCTTCAGCATCTTGTTGATTACGCTCATCCGATCTCCGAACTGCGGCCACAGCCGGCAAGGCGCGGCCGCCACCACGGACGCAAGCTGTTAGCCGCAGGGGTGTCATCAACCGCCGCTTCGACATGACGCCTGCCCGCACACTGCCCACCTTCGCCGTAAACCAGCAGGAGCGACTTGTGCGCGAGGATATTGACCAGCCGCGGGATTCCGCCGCTCGCCTCGAAAATGGATTTCAAGGCCGGCCGATCGAAGAGGGGCGGGCCGGAATATCCGGCGATCACTAGCCTGTGCGCTATGTACCCGGCCACTTCCTCGGCGCTGAGCGCCGTGAGGGTGTGCTGGAACATGATGCGCTGGCGCAGCTGCCGGATCGACTCGGCGGCGAGTTTCCTGTCGAGTTCCGGCTGGCCGAACAGCACGACCTGGAGCAGCTTGCGCTTCTCGGTCTCGAGGTTGGTGAGCAACCGCAAAGTCTCCAGCGTCTCGAAGGGCATGGCCTGGGTTTCGTCCATGCACAGCACGACGCGCTGGTTGCGTGCGCCGAACTCGAGCAGGGCCCGCGTGATTTCCTTCAGGAGGTGATACTGGTCACCCGCCGGATCGACATCCAGGCGCAGCTCGTCGCATATCGCGATCAGCAGTGTGCGGGGCTCCATCCCCGGATTGTGGACGTACGCGGAAATGCAGCCTTCGCCGAGGCTGGCGAGAAACTTCCTGCACAGGAGCGTCTTGCCGGTACCCACTTCGCCGGTGATCTTGATGAATCCCTCGCCGTTGGACACCGCCACGAGGAGGGTGTTGAGGGCTTCCTGGATGCCCCTGCAGGCGAAGAAGAAACTCGTATCCGGCGTAATGCCGAAGGCAGGCTCGCGCAATCCGAAGTGCGCGACGTAGTTCACCGCACCGCGCCCGCGGCGGGCTGCTGCGGGGCCGGGGGATAGAGGTTCTGCAACCGCCCGCGTGTGTCCTCGAGATCCTGGTCCCAGCTGCGGTCCGACTGGATCAGCGTGGGCTTGAGCAGGATGACCAGTTCCTTCTTGCTCAGCTGGATGTTGCTGTTGCGCAGCGGGGACGGCGCGCCCGGCAGCCCGCCACGATTGTCCTGGACACCCACGCTCATCAGGCCGCCGATCGCGACGATGTTGCCGTCTGAAACGCGCACTATCGTGTCTGTCTCGCTGATGGTGCTTTGCGCCAGGGGGAGGACGATCGCGGCAAACGTGCCGCCCAGGTTCACCTGGAGGTCCTTTTCGGTCACTTCGCTGACCGAGGGATGGACGTGCAGGGTCACCATGTTCGCGTCGTCGATCTGCGGCGTGACGTCCAGCACGATGCCTGAGAAAAACGGCTGCACCTGGACCGACGGAGACGTCTGCGTCGCGGTGCCGCTGGTGATCGTGGTGGTCGTTACGTTAGTGACGAAAAAATTGTCGGTCCCGACCTTGAGCACGGCCTTGCTGTTGTTCATGGTCGCCACCCGCGGGCTCGAGAGCACCTGCACCGTGCCCTGCGTTTCGAGGAACTGCAGGAGGGCGGCGAAATTGGAGGTCTGCAGCGCGAGGCCGAAGACAGCGCCGGCGGGATTGGCCGAGGCCAGCGCGCCGGCACCGAGGGTGGTGATAGTCCGCGCGGCGGAATCGACATTCACACCGCCGCTGGACAGGACCTGCCCCGCTGCCCCTAGGGTCGTCGACTGTCCTGTGCTGCTCGAGACTTGCCCCACAGTGGCCCGCCCGCTGCGGAACAGCGCCCAGTTGATCCCGGACTGGTACGAGCTCGAAAGCGTCACTTCGATGATTTTCGCCTCGAGCATCACCTGGCGCTCGATCGAAATCTTGGTCGCCTTGAGGTACTGCTCGATCGCGCGATGCTCGTGCGGCAGCGCGCGCACCACGACCACGCCCGACTGCGGCGTGATCACGACGCTGCGTCCCTCGCCGGTGCCGACCATCGTAGTCAATGCTTCGCGCAGGTCGCGCCACAGGTCGGACGTTATCTGCGTGCTGATCCGGCTGCTTTCCAGGGATCTCGACGGGGGAAAGGCACCCGGCACTCCTGTCGGGGTCACGGATCCGGGAAAGCCCGTCGAGCCGGTGGCCGATGGCAATCCTGGCGCGCTCGCGCTGCCGCTGTCGCTGACCGAGCCCGACTGGACCCGCACGTCACTCGATCCGCGCCTCTGGCCCTGCAGATAATTGATCTGGTACACGCGCGACTGGAGCCCGGCCGGCTGGATGAATATGCGCGTCCCGTCGATGCGGTATTCGTATCCGTAGAGATCGCGAATGGCGTCCAGGGTCTCGTGTATGGTCACGTCCTTGAGGCTCACCGAAACCGTTCCCGTGACGCTGGGATGAACCAGCATGTTGTAGCGGGTTCCGCTGACGATAGAGGCGAATACCTGCTGTGCCGGCGCACCGTTGACCACCAGATCGAACCGGGGTTCGATGGGCCTGCCACCGACCGAGGGCATCTCCATGCGCATCGGCGGCAGCAGGGCGAGGTCAAGCGCAGGGGTGGCGGACTCTTTGCCGCGCGGCGACCTTTTTTCCGCTTCGGCCAGGATCTGCGGATCGAGCGCCGAAGGCCTTGGCGGCGGCCCGCTGCATGCCCCGATGAGCAGCGCGATTGATGCGGCAAGTAGTCTCGTCACTTGGCTCTCTCTTCTTTTTTATTGTGCCGCGAAGTGCCGGCGCCCGTTCTCGCCGCATCCGGGAGGAGCCTGAGTATCTCCATCCTGGCCCCATTGCGCAGAACCACGCCCGATTCGTCGATTCTCACCACCCGCGCCTCGCCGAGCCTGCTTCCCACGCGCACCATTTCACCGTCAATCACGGCGACGGAGCGTCCCGGCCCAATCAACACAGATTGAACAGTGCGGTTCTGTGCATTCTTTTCCGCGCCAGGTACGGCGCCCTGGGCGCTCGGTGGACGCGTGGGATCAACGAGCACACCCACAGGCGCGGCTTCCGATGCACTGCTTGCCGCGGAACCGGCCGTGAGCAGCGCGGAAATCGCGATTAGCCGCGCAAGGGGCAGATTCATACCTGGATCCATGTCTTGTCGAGGCTCAACGTGTAGACCGTGAGTTTGAGAGTCGCATTCGGGTGCTTGCGCACGTCGTAGTCGGCTTTTCCCCAATAGATACGGGGCATCCTTTCCAGGTGGCGGAGGTAAGCGTACAAATCGGCGTAGCTTCCCCCCACCGTCAACTCGACGGCATGCCGGAAGACCCTGGTGCGTTCTCCTCCGCTGGCGCCTGGCGCCGGTGCCACCTCCGTCAACGTCTCCACCGGCAGGCTTTTCAACTGGATCAATTGCACGCCAGGCGTCGACCTGAGCGTTTCCTCGAGCACCGAGCGCATGCGCTCGGGGGAAGTGAAGCGCTCCTGCTCGTGGGCGACCTGGGCGTCGATCCGTGCGATCTGCTCCAGCAGCGCCCTTTGCCTTGCGCGGGCGGGCGCATCGGGGTCCTCGCCGCGGGAGTTCACCATGTTCCGGATATAGGTTTCCGCCGTATTGAGTTCCGCCTGGTAGCCCGGGATGACAGCACGGAGCTTGCGCTCCTTTTCCGCCATCGGGCTGATGAACAGGGCGTCGGCAATCGCGATCATCACGACCGCGATGGCAACAAACAGCAGGACGCGCTCGCGCAAGCTGGCTGCGTCGACGCGTGCCGCAAGCGCCTTGGCATACTTCGTCATCGCGCGACTCCCGCGGCTGCCGGGTTCCGTCCGTCAGCAGAGGATCCGGATCCTGGCAAAGCAACAGGAGCGCTGACCGCAAACCCTACGGACTGCACTGCAGGCGCTGCGGCCCGGGCCGGGTCGGGCGCGAGTCCCGGCGTCAGCGATGGTCCCTCGTCCGCGTCAAGCTTAAGCTCGGTGACTTTTCGCCCCCGCATGACCGGCTCCTGTCCCAGGGCAACCAGGAAAACGCTGACCAGTTCAGGCCGTACGACGCGGCCCCGAATGAACAATTCGCCTCCTGAGCCGCCTATCGAAAATCCTGTCAGCCAGACACCGGTCACCGAACGCCTGGAAAACGCTTCGAGATAGTCCGCGAAGCCGGTCCCGGTGCCCAGCTCGAGGCTGTTCAGCGAACGCCAGATCTCCTGCCGGATGGCGAGTTGCGATTCAAGATTCCTGACGTCCGCCTCCAGTTGCTTGTTGCGCCCTTCCGGCGAATACCGCGCCACGGTGTCGGCCATCTCGGAACGCTTGTAGACGATCTGGCGCTCGTAGTACTTCGCACGATCCTCGGGCCCGCGAATGGCATAGGTTACGTATGCGCAGTAGCCGACCAGGAAAATCGCCACTGCAAGCAACGACCACGCTATCGTCACCGCGGAAAAATACTTCTCGCGCCGCAGGAAGAGGGGGTTATAGAGGTTGATCTGTTGGCTCATTTGCCTGTGTCCGCCTCTCAGAGCGCCTTCGATTCCTGCCGGAGGGCGGTGCCGATCAGGTGAAAGTGCTTCCACTGGCTCGCGAAGTCGGGCACCACCCCGTCGGTGAAGTCGACGATTTCGCCCAGGTCGAGCGACACGACCGGGAATTCCAGGTTCTCCGCGAGGCAAGCGCGCAATCCGGAGTCCTTCGGCTCGGGCGCGACCACCAGCTTTCCGATCGGCACAGAATGATATTGCCTCTCGAACACGTCGAGCGTTCGCTGAACCTCCAGGAGCATCCGGTTCAGGATGCCGTCACGAGCGCCTTCGTCGTACCGGAACAGCTGTTCCAGGCCCAGTTCGATCCGCCGTGCGAGGTAAAGCTCGCCTTTGAAATTGACGGTCAGCAGGCTGTGCGTCTCTGCTGTGTAGAGCAGCGCCACGGCGCGCTCATCCGTCGCCTCGCATAAAACGCCAATGTTGCGCTGTGCGGTCTCGGCAATATCGATCACCGACAGCGGGATCGCCGCCTCCTGGAAGCGGTCGATGTG
>JANMXB010000695.1:0-2885 GCA_031380765.1 Pseudomonadota bacterium
TAAGTGTACTAACAAACTGTGAAAACCGGCGTGCCGCTCCATCTAGGCTGCGTGCCCCAGAGGAGTGCCAAACCGCCGGTCGCCAGTGACAGCCTCGGTCCAAAGCAGACGTTCAACTGAGGGGAAGAGCCGTGCCTTCGCGCCTACGCCTTCAGTTTTTCGAGGTACTTGAAGATCGCGGTGTGGTCGGCGCCGGGGAGCTTCTTCGACGCATCGCTCCACAACGCTGCGCAAACTTCGGCCAGCGGCGTGGGCACTCCGACCGCCCTGGCGAGGTCCATGGCGATGGCGAGGTCCTTGGCCATGAGGTCCATCGCGAAGCCCGCGGCGAATGTCCCCGAGAGGACATGTTGCTTCAACTTGTTCTCGGTCGCGTTGTTGCGGCCGGTCGATGCATTGAGCACGTCCGTCATCACCGCAGGGTCGAGCCCGAAGGCGCGCGCGACGAGCAACGCTTCTGCCGCGGCGGCGAGGCCCACGGCCGAGAGGTAGTTGTTGAGCGCTTTCATCGCGTGCCCTGACCCCAGCGGCCCGGTCGGGATGATCGTGGCGCCCAGTTTCCCGAGCACGGGCCTCGCGCGCTCCAGGTGCTCCGGCAGGCCGCCGGCGATGATCGCGAGCGTAGCGTTCTTTGCCTTGGCCACGCCGCCGGATACCGGCGCATCGACCATCGCAACCCCCAGCCTGGCGAGGTCTTCGCCCAATCGCCGCGTGCCCATGGGGGCGGAAGTGCTCATGTCGAGCAGCATCTGGCCCGCCTGGAGGCCCGCGCCGAGCGCGACCTCGCGGACGATGGCGCCGTTGGGCAGCATCGTGAGCAATATCTCCGCGCCCTTGGCGGCCTCCGCGGCGCAAGCGAAGCGCACGGCGGCCGGGTGCTCCTTGCAGAACGCGTCGAGCATCGCAGCCGAGGCATCGGCCACGCGCACCTTGAATCCGGCGCGCACGAGATGGCCGGCCATGGGCCGGCCCATCATGCCCAGGCCCACGAAAGCCACCACCGGGCTCATCTTGAACACCCTAAATGTCGAACTTTCCTTTGCGTAGAGTCAATACTCATGCGCTCCTCCAGCCAAATCGAATACTTCTTTCGTTATATATGAACGGTCATTTCTTCTTGTCTTCCTCGAACACTTCGCGCGCACAGCGGAAGGCTTCGACCGCGGCCGGCACGCCGCAGTAGATCGCGGTCTGCAGAAACACTTCCTTGATCTCGTCCTTGGTGAGGCCGTTGGTCAGGGCGCCGCGGATGTGCAGCTTGAGCTCGGGTCCCTTGCCCAGGGCCGTGAGCATGCAAAGGTTCATGATGCTGCGCGTCTTGCGCGGCAGTCCGTGGCGATTCCAGATGTCGTTCCAGCAGTAGGTGTTGAGCAGTTCCTGGAACTCGCGGTTGAAATCGTCGGTCGAAGCCATCGACTTGTCGACGTAGGCGGCGCCGAGAACTTCGCGGCGCGTCTTGAGGCCGGCGTCGAATCTTTCCTTGTGGGTCTTCTTGTCCATTTCTGTCTCCGGAGGTCGGGTGGGCGGAAAATCGGTGGGAACCGAATATAACGCCTGCATCCATTAAAATCCCGCCATGTTCGACATGTTGCGTCTGCTGGTGAGCGTTGTGCTGCTGGCGGCGTCCGCGCCGTGCGGTGCCGCGATTCCGGCGTCCGCGTTTCGCGACGGCGTGCCTTCGCTTGCGCCGGTGCTCGAGCCGGTCACCCCGGCGGTGGTCAACATTTCGGTCATCAGCCGCTCGCCGGAGGAGAACAATCCTCTCGCCCGCGATCCGTACTTCCGGCGGTTTTTCGGGTTGCGCTCACCCGAGCCCCAGCTCTCCGCGGGCTCCGGCGTCATTGTCGACGCGAAGGCCGGCTATGTGCTCACCAACCACCACGTCATCAAGGACGCGATCCAGGTGTTCGTCGTCCTCAAGGATGGGCGCAGGTACCAGGCGAAGGTGGTCGGCAGCGACGCCGGCACCGACATTGCCTTGCTCACCATTCCGCCCGAGAAGCTGACCGAGGCGCGTTTCGGCGATTCCGACGCGCTGCAGGTCGGCGATTTCGTGCTTGCGATCGGGAATCCGTTCGGCATCGGGCAGACAGTCACTTCCGGAATCGTTTCCGCGCTTGGTCGTTCGGGTCTGTTGCCGGAAGGGTACGAAGACTTCATCCAGACCGATGCCTCGATCAATCCGGGGAATTCGGGCGGCGCGCTGATCAATTTGAAAGGCGAGCTGATCGGGATCAACACCGCGATCCTCGGACCGACCGGAGGGCAGGGCGGCAACGTGGGCATCGGCTTTGCGGTACCGGTGAGCATCGTGCGCACCGTGATGACCCAGCTCATCCGGTTCGGCGAAATGAAGCGCGGCTGGCTGGGCTTCGTCACGCAGGACCTCACGCCGGCGCTTGCGAAGTCCCTCAATATCGCCGAGCGTCCCGGGGCGGTGATCGCGCAGGTCCAGCCCGATTCGCCCGCGACCGTGGCGGGACTGCGCGAAGGCGACCTCATAGTGGCGGTCGGCAATCGAATGGTCAGGAATACCGCCGATCTGCGCAATCGCCTGGGGCTGGCTTCCGTCGGCGAAGCGGTTGAGTTCCGCGTCGTGCGCGGCAAGGAGGAAAAGCTCGTTCAGATGCGCGTCGCGGCAGTCCCTGCTCCGGCTGCGGGTACCGGAAGCGCGGAAAGCGTTCCGTTTCTTGCGGGGGCTTCCGTCGCCAACGCGGAGCGCACCGCCGGGGGAACGAAGGCGCCGGTGGTTTATGTGGCCAAAGTTGATCCTGGGAGTGCCGCGTTCCGGCTTGGGTTGCGGGCCGGTGACGTGATCATCGGTGCGAACAACAAGCGCGTTGGGACAGTGGCTGAGCTGGTTGCGGCCTTGCGCGGGACCGACC
>JANMXB010000711.1:0-7571 GCA_031380765.1 Pseudomonadota bacterium
TTCCCAGCTGCACGTAGCCATAGAACGCGAGATAGCCCCCCAGCACGATGAAGGAGCCGTGCAGGATGTTGATCACGTTCAATACACCCCACACGAGCGAGAAGCCGGAGGCGATGCAGGCGTACAAGCCCCCGAGCACCAACCCGTTGGCGAGGATTTGCAGGTAGAGCATCGGCGAAGTTCGCAGCCGGTGCCTTGCCGGCCCGCGCGGCTTACTTCACGCCGAGCTGCAGGCTGCCCTGCTTGATCGCGGCCGGCAGGATGACGACCTGCGTGCCTTTCTGCACCTGGAAGACAGGCGGATCCAGCGAATCCACCTGACCGTTGGCGCCGAACTTTATTGGTCCGAAGAATGTCATCGTGTTCATTTTTGCCAGGGCGTCGCGAACCGCTTTCTTGTCCAGCGTGCCGGCAGCCTCGATCGCAAGTTGCAGAACGACGCCGGAAGCGGCGGCGGAGGCTTCGCCGTAGTCGGGATCCAGCCCGTACTTTTCGCGAAAGAGCTTGTTGAAGTTCTCGGTCGTTCCGAACACGTCCTTGCCCTTGTAGCGAACGGCGGGATGCCACCAGGCGGCGCTGGTCACGTTTTCGGCCCCCTTGCCCAACGCGGCGACGAACTCCTTGTAGGCCGGGCCGGCGACCATCGTTACCACCGGCGCTTCGATGCCGAGGTCGCTCATCTGCTTCTTGATCAGGATGAGGTCGTTCATGTATCCGGTGGCGAAGATCCAGTGGGGCGCCAGCGACTTGATCTGGCTCAGGGCCGAAGCATGGTCGAGCGTGCCGATCGCATACTTCTCGAAATAAAGCACGTTCATGCCGCGCTTCCTGGCCGACTTTTCCATCTCCTGGGCAATCGCGAGCGGAAACAGGTCGTTGCGCGCAAGGATGGCGATCCTCTGCACACCCGCGGCCTGCTTTTTCACCAGATCCGCGAGGGGTTCGGTCAGCGTTTGATTGGGCGTGTATACGCCGAACAAGTACTTGTAACCCTGGTCGTAAACCTGCTCCGAAGAAGCGGTGGCCGCGATCGTGGGCATCTCATACTTCTCCGACACGCTCGACGCCGCCTTCGTGGCGCCGGAACCCATGGGCGAAAACATGAAGTTGACCTTGTCCTGCGTCACCAGCTTTTCGGTGGCCTGCACGGCGCGCGGCGTGTTGGACTGGTAATCGACCGGGACGATCTCGATTTTCATGCGCTTCGCGCCAACCTTGATTCCGCCGGCCTTGTTGGCCACCTCCGCCCAGAGGTTCATGCCGTTCTGGAGTTTCTTGGCCTCCGGGGAAAGCGCGCCCGTGATCGGCAGCGGCGCGCCAATGCGGATTACATCCTGCGCAGTTGCGGCTCCACCGGGCAGCAGCGCGCAGGCAGCCACTCCAGCGCCGGCCAGCAAACGAATCGAAGCAGGTAGCATCTTTAGTCCCCCGTGATTTTCCGAGCAAGTGCGGTCGGTTTTCCCAAGGATGCAACTTGCCGGCGGCTTGCGCAAGCGCGGGCCGGCGAATCACCTCATCAGGAAATCGTAGGCCGAGAGGGTGTGCACGCGCACCACATCCAGGAATTCCCCGATCGGGACACGCTCATCAGGCGCCCCCATCCGGTCAGGAAGGCAGCCGTAGACGAAAGCCGGAACGCCTTTGGCCCGCCAGAAGCGGCAATCGGTGCCGCCGAGCGTGACTACCGGCACCGGGCGCACGCCTGCACAGGCCTCCGCGTTGTCCTGGATGACCCGCAGCATCGGGTGATCCGGATCCGATGCACTGGCGTCGATCGTTTCGGGCGGCTCATCGAACGAAACTTCCGGGAATCGGCGCATGATCGCGCGGATTTCCTCAAGCACGCGCGCACGCGACAGGCCGACGGGAAGGCGGAAGTCGGCCTCGACCACACAGTCGCCAGGAAGCATGTTCACTTTGACGCCGCCCTGCAACACACCGATGTTGACGCAAAGCCGTCCCGCCGTCTCGACCGCGCCGGCTCCGAGTCCGCGCTCCATCGCCACGCGCACTTCGGCCTGCGCGAAAATGCGCGCAAGCCACGGCGGGGTCTCGGGACGCATCTCCTCCAGCTTTTCGAGCTCGAGCACCAGGCGCGCGGCAATCTTGGTCGCGCTCGCCGACAGGTGCGGGTACGCGGCATGCGCTCCGGGCGTTTTCACGCGGAAGCGCAGCCAGAAGATCCCTTTCTCCCCGAACCGCACGGTGTAGCGGCTGCTCGGCTCGCCGTTGAGCACGCAATCGCCAAGGACTTCGCGATGGTGCTCCACGAGGTAGCCGCTGCCCCAGCGGCCGCCGGTCTCCTCGTCGGAAACCAGAGTCAGCGTGACGCGGCCTTTGAGCCGATCGCGAATCGCATGCAGGTAGGCGAAGGCAAAGAGGGAGGCCGTGGTGCCGCATTTCATGTCGACGCTGCCGCGCCCGAACACGCAGTCCTCGACGATGTCGCCGCAAAGCGGGTCGCGGGACCAGCGGGAGGCGTCGCCGACCGGGAAAACGTCGATGTGCCCGTTCAGGATGAGGTGCGGGCCGGGCGCGGCGCCGGCGAACGACGCCACGATGTTCGGCATGGTCTCCTGCGGGGCGATCACGCGGTGCTCGATGGCGTTGGCTTCGAGAAAGCGCCGGATCAGGTGGGCGCCGGAGCGCGTATCGCCGGGCGGATTCGAGGTGTCGATGCGAACGAAGTCCTGGAAGAACCGCACCAGCCGCTCGCGCTCGGCGTCGATCCGGCGAACCAGCGTGTCCCGGGCATCGCTCATGGCCGAAGCGTTGCACAATGACCTTCGGCGGGCAAGAGTGCTACTCTGAAAGTGCCGGCAGGAAACTTGGGGAGAGGCATGCGCATGGCACACGATCGGTTTCGCCGCTTCAACACGTCCGGCCGGTGGCCGGGGCAGAGTATCGACTACGACGTGTCGCTTGCCGTCGGCGCAACCGGGCGCAACCTGTTTCTTGGCGGGCTTACCGGATTTGACCTCGAAGGCCGCTTTCACGGCAAAGGCGACGCGGCCGCGCAGGCCGACCAGGCGATGAAGAACCTCAAGGTGCTCATTGAGGAGGCGGGAGGGTCGCTTGAGCACATCTGCAAAATTACGACCTACCTGCTCGAGCGCGCCTATCGCGAGCCGGTGTACAACACGGTCGCAAGGCACCTGGGCGGCGTGGCCCCCTGCGGCACGGGTCTCATCGTGGCGGGCCTCGCCATGGCCGACATGCTGGTCGAATTCGACGTCGAAGTCGTCATCCCGGGGCCCTAGCCCCGTTCGAACTCAAGGGAGAGCACCATGTTTGTGGGAAAGATCTTCATGCTTGCCGCGGCATTGGCCGCGGGGGTCGCGAACGCGCAGAGCGTGCTGCGCGCCGTGCCGATTACGGATCTCAAAATTCTCGATCCGATCTGGACGACGGCCTACACCACGCGCAACCACGGCTACATGGTTTTCGACACCCTGTTCTCGCTCGACGAAAACCTGAGGCCGCAGCCGCAGATGGTCGAGCGCTGGGATGTGAGCGCGGACAAGCTCACCTACACTTTCACGCTGCGCGAGGGCCTCAAGTGGCACGATGGGCAGCCGGTGCGCTCCGCCGACTGCGTCGCATCGCTGCAGCGCTGGGGCAAGCGCGACGTCATGGGCGGCACGCTCATGAGCTTCGTGACCAGGCTCGAGGTGGTCAATGACAAGATCTTCAGGATGGTCCTGCGCGAGCCGGTGGGCTTCGTGCTGGATGCGCTTGGCAAGATCGACAGCATCGTGCCTTTCATGATGCCGGAGCGTCTCGCGAACACCGATCCGTTCCAGCAGATCACCGAAGTCATCGGCTCGGGCCCCTTCAAGTTTGTGAAATCCGAATGGGCGCCGGGCAACAAGGTGGTCTATGTGAAGAACACCGACTACGTGCCGCGCAAGGAGCCGGCCAGCATGGCCGCCGGCGGAAAGGTGGTGAAGGTCGACCGGGTCGAATGGATCCTGATCCCCGATCCCGCGACGGCCATCGCGGCGCTGAACGCGGGCGAGGTGGACCTCTTCGAGCTTCCCCCGCCGGATCTGCTCAAGCTGCTGCGGCAAAGCCCGAATATCGTGGTCACCAATTCCGACCGGCTGGGCAGCATTGCGTTCATGCGCCTGAACCACCTGCACCCGCCGTTCAACAATCCCAAGGCGCGCGAGGCGATCCTGTGGGCGACCAACCAAGCCGACTATATGGTCGCCGCGTTCGGCGATCCGCAGAACTGGAAGCGTTGCGTCGCGATGTTCGGCTGCGGGGGACCGAACGAGTCCGCCGCCGGGAGCGATGCGCTCAAAGCGCAGAACCTGGAAAAAGCCAAGCAGCTGCTCAGGGAGTCCGGCTACAAGGGTGAGCCCGTGATCCTGCTCGATGCGGTGGACATCTCCTTTCTCCATCATATGAATCTCGTCGCGGCCGAAGCGCTGAAGGCGATCGGCATCAATGTCCAGCCGCAGGCGATGGACTTCGCCACGCTGGCTGCGCGCCGATCCAAGAAAGAGGCGCCCTCCGCGGGCGGGTGGAACGTGTTCCTCACGGCGGCGCTCGTGAGCGGCATGAGCGATCCCCTCGTCAACGCTTACGCCGGGACCGCGTGCGACAAGGCGCTGTTCGGCTGGCCGTGCGACGAGCGGCTCGAGAAGCTCAGGCTCGACTGGGCGCGCACCACCGACCCGGTCGCGAAAAAGAAGCTCACCGACGAAATCCAGGCGCGCCACATGCAGGTCGTGACCTACGTGCCGCTCGGCCAGTACGTCGAGAACATCGCGTACCACAAGCGCCTCACCGGGGTCCTCAAGAGCCCGGCGCGCCTCTACTGGAACATCGAGAAGAAGTAGGCGCCGTGCCCGCTACGGACGGCGAATGTCGATCGGGGCGGCCTCGTAGACGACCGCTCCGCCCTTGATCACTGCGAGGCACGGGTTCTGCGCGATGGCCGCGGAGAGCTCGCCGGGATAACGGGCATCCCACAGGGCAAGGTCGGCCACCTTGCCCGCCTCGAGGGTGCCGCGGTCCTTCAATCCCAGCGCGCGCGCGCTCACCCGCGTGAAAGCCGCGAGCGCCTCCTCGGTCGTGAGGCCGAAAAGGCGGCACGCCATGTTCATCATCATGGGCGGGGACATCGTATTCGAGCTCACCGGGTTGCTGTTGGTGGCCAGCGCCATCGGCAATTTGTACTGGCGCATGAGCTTCACCTGCGGACGATGCGTCTCGCCCATCGTGAAATGGGCGCCCGGCAGCAGCGTACCCACTGCGCCCGAGTCGGCGAGCGCGCGGATGGTGTCCTCGGAGGCGAATTCGAGGTGATCGGCCGACAACCCGCGGAATTTTGCGACCAGGTCGGCCGCGCGGTAATCCCGGTACTGCTCGGCGTGCAGCTTCACCGGCAGGCCGTTCGCGGCGGCCGCCTCGAAGAGCTTGGTGATCTGAGCGTGGTTGAACCCGGTGGGATCGCAGAAGCCATCGACGGCATCGACAAGCCCTTCGCGGATTGCCGCGGGCAGCACTGTCCTGCACAGGAACTCGACATAGTCGTCCTGGCGCCCCTTGAATTCCGGCCCCACCGCATGGGCGCCCAGAAAAGTCGAGGCCACCGTCAGGGGCAGGTTCCTGCCGAGTTGCCGGCTGATGCGCATCGAGCGCAACTCGGTGTCCAGATCCAGGCCGGCACCGGATTTGCTCTCCATCGTGGTGACGCCATGGGCCATGAGCTGCTTGACGCGCTTTTCGCTCATTGCGTAGAGCTCTTCCTCGCTCGCGGCGCGCGTCTTGCGGACCAGGCCCGGCACGCCCCCGCCGGCGGCAATCATCTCGTCGCGCGTGCCACCCTGGGTGAGCAACTCGAAATCGGTTACGCCGTCGCCGCCATAGACAATGTGGGTGTGCGGGTCGATGAGGCCGGGCGTGAGCAGGTGTCCGTTGCAGTCGTGAACCTTGCGCGCCAGCGACTTCGGTTCGCCGGGGAGCGCGGCACGCGCGCCCACCCACGAGATCCGGCCGCCTTCGCAACCCACCGCGCCATCGCCGATGAGGCCGAACGGCGCGGCCCCGGCCATGGTGGCCAGCGGAGCATTCACCCAGAGCGCATCCCACATCGCGGTTCTCTCCCTAAAACTTAAACTTTTATATTTCAAGTTCCGCGCTGGAAGCGGATTTTTGGCTATCTGTGTTGTTAAATCTCACTACAATCATCCATCCGCGCGTGCTTCCAACGCAGCCACGGCCGGCAGCGTCTTGCCCTCCAGGAATTCGAGGAAGGCGCCACCGCCGGTGGAGATGTAGGAGATCCTGTCGGTGACGCCGTACTTGGCGATCGCCGCCAGCGTATCGCCACCGCCCGCGATCGAGTAGGCCTTCGAATCGGCAATCGCATGCGCGAGTGTTTCGGTGCCTGCGCCGAACTGGTCGAATTCGAACACCCCCACTGGCCCGTTCCAGACGACGGTGCCCGCGGTCTTCACAATGTGCGCCAGCGCCGCCGCGCTCTGCGGGCCGATGTCGAGGATCAGGTCCTCAGCGGTTACTTCGCGCGTCGCCTTGGTTTCGGCCTTCGCATTTGCCGAGAATTCTTTCGCACACACGACGTCGATCGGCAGGGGCACGCTACCCCCCTTGGCCATTATCGAGGCCATCACTTTGTTCGCCTCTCCCGTCAGGTCGTGCTCAGCGAGCGACTTGCCGATCCGCGCGCCGGAAGCAAGCAGGAAGGTGTTTGCGATCCCTCCGCCCACGATCAGCTGGTCGACCTTTTTCGCAAGCGACTCGAGGATCGTGAGCTTGGTCGAGACTTTCGATCCCGCGACGATAGCCACCAGCGGGCGGGCCGGGTTGGCCAGCGCTTTTCCGAGCGCATCCAACTCCGCGGCTAACAAGGGCCCGGCGCAGGCAACCGGCGCAAAGCGCGCCACCCCGTGCGTGGTGGCCTCCGCGCGATGGGCGGTGCCGAACGCGTCGTTGACGTAGACATCGCAAAGCGCGGCGATCTTCCTCGAAAGAGCCTCGTCGTCCTTCTTCTCGCCAACGTTGAAGCGGCAGTTCTCCAGCATCACCACTTTGCCGGGCTCGACGCTCATCGGATCAAACCTGCCTCCGATCCAGTCGTGAATCAGCGGCACGTCCACGCCAAGCAGGCGCGACAGGTGCTTGGCCACCGGGGCCAGGGACTCGGCTTCCTCGAACTTGCCTTCGGTCGGACGGCCCAGGTGGGAAACCAGCATCAGGCGCGCGCCCTTGCCAAGCGCGTGGCGGATGCCCGGGAGCGCAGCCCGGATGCGCGTGTCTTCGGTGATGCGGCCATCCTGGAAGGGCACGTTGAAATCGACCCGCGCAAGCACGCGCTTGTCCTTCAGGTCGAGGTCGACCATGCGCAGGAATCTCATCGTGCGCCCGCGTGAGTTGTTACTTCGCGTTCATGAACGCGACGGTCGTGTCCAGCATGCGGTTGGAAAAGCCCCACTCGTTGTCGTACCAGCCGCCCACTTTCACCAGCGTGCCTTCGGCCACCTTGGTCAGCGTCGCATCGAACGTGCACGAAGCCGGGTTGTGGTTGTAGTCGACCGAGA
>JANMXB010000730.1:0-2294 GCA_031380765.1 Pseudomonadota bacterium
CGCCCATGGATCTTCCGCGGACTTCGTTTCCCATCGCCCATGCAGGATCACGCGGTACGGCGGAATGATCGACTGATTGAGCGCCTCCTCGAATGGATCGGTTTCCGCCAACGCTTCGACGGCGAACTCGCGATCGAGACCAGGAACTGCTCGACGCTCACGTGCTGGCCGACCGCGCCGCCGAGCAGTTTCTTCACCCAGTGCACGCGCGACTCGGGCGAGAACTCGTGCAGGAACTGGTCGAGCTCGGCCTCGCCCTGGCTGTCGGCGGCGATTTCGATGTAGTGGAGCAGGAAGATTTCGTTGTCGCCGATCTCGAGGTGCGACACGAGGTCTTCGCGCAGGAAAGCGTTGACGCGGCGCTCGACCGCGTTTCGGATCGGCGCGTAGCGCGTCGTCGTCGGGCGCACGCGCTCTTCCTCATTGCGTGCCTCGCCGTCGCTCGCGGGGCCGATGTCGCTGCGCTCGAAAGCCGAGCTGATGCGGTTCCACAGTCCACTCATCAAGGAGCCCTCCTGTATTCGATTTCGATCTTGTGCGCGGGCGCCTCGGTACCTTTGAGCTCGACGCGGCAGCCCGCGATGCTGGCCAGGGAGGCCTTGAACTCGCGCACGTGCGGCTGCAATTTCGCCTGCGGCACGAGCCTGCGCGAGATGAAGATCCGCACCGTCGCCGCGTGCTTTCGCTTGGTGAGGAACCACAGGTCGACGAAGTCCTTCATCTCGAGGAGGACCGCAGGCCAGGGGCCCGGGAAGTTTTCCACTTCAGTCATCGCTTCGGTGCTCATGTTTTTCCTTCGGTGGGCGGGCTGAGCGGCGCCTGCGCTTCCATTCGACCGTGGGCGGGGCGCAGGCGCGCCATGATGCGGAAGGCGATCTCGGCGCTGAGGTTCATTTCCTTGTCGCCGGGCGACTGCACCTTGCCCGCCTGCGCGCCCGACCTGTACCAGTTGCGCTCGGTGAGCACCGCGATCGCCTTGTTGAAGCCCGGCTCCCCGTCGTCGGTGCGGAAAGCCGCGATGTACCACTTGTAGGGCTGCTCGTGGTTGCACGAGGCGACAAGGTCCGCGCGGGCTTCGCGCGAGTCTGCGCGCGCCGGTTTCTGTCCGCCCGCGCACTTCTCGCGGATTTCCTTGAGCGTGAGGCCGTCGTTGCCGTACGGCGGGGTGCCGGTCTTGCCCGCCACCCAGTCGATGCGGTTGCAGGCGGCGGCATCGAATACGCGCAGGCACGCCGAGTGCGCCGTGCCCGGGCGCGAGCCCGCGGGCGTGCCGTAACCCTTGTGGCTCAGCATGCCCTGCACGATGAGCGCGGCGTCTTCCCGCGGGATTTCGATCTTCACCGGATCGGCGAGGTGGAACTGCTGCGCCGCGAGCTCGAAAGGCCGCGCATTCGCATCCGAGATGCGGTCGACGAGATACGGCAGGCGCAGGCTGCCTTGTCCGTTGGCCGCCGCCGCAAGCCGCGCGATCATGCCCGCCGCGCCGACCGGCGTGGTGCGCGCGTTGCCCTGGCCCCAGCCTTCGGATTCGAGGTACACGATCCTGCGGTCGTGGCACTTGCGCCAGCCGCGGTGCTGGGTGTCGGGGCCCTTGTAGAAATCGCCGCGGGCGCACGCCGCCGCGACTGTCGGGTCGAAACTGAAGTCGCGGATCATCCGCAGGTCGCCGGGGCGCTTGGGCGAAGCGGGCTCGGTGAGCACGCGCCCGTACATGATCGAGGCGCCCAGCGGCCGGCGCGTGGTGTCGTTGCGCACGCGCCCGGTGTCCGCGTGGCCGAACAGCACGTTGAGGCGCCCGCAGCGGAACGACCCTTCCTCGCAGCCCACGTCCCAGCCGAAGCGCAGCGCGGCCTGCTGGATCGCCTGCGGGCGCGCGCAGTTGGTCCAGCCCTTGTCGGCGCAGAACATGCGGTTGAGGAAGGCCACCGAGTCGGAGCTCTTGAGTTCGTCCTGCAGGCGCAGGAAGGCGGGCGACACTTTTTCGGCCGCGACCTTGGCGCGGTATTTGGGATCGCTCAGGAAACCGGTGGCCATGATCGGCTTGATGATCGAGCCGGGCAGCGCGTCGGTATACAGCGCGTGGTTGAGCAGGCGGTCGGGCTCGTAGTGGGGCGAGGTCGGCAGGTTGGGGCAGTCGCGCGCGTTGCGCCCCGGGCCGTCGTACTCCTGCCGGTAGCAGCCGGAATGCGCACTGCCGAGAGCCTCGATTCTGCCGGTGGGAATGTCGATCAGCGCCACGGCGGCCATTCGCACCGCGGCTTTCTCGTACATCTGCCTTGTAAAATCGGCGAACA
>JANMXB010000005.1:0-3352 GCA_031380765.1 Pseudomonadota bacterium
CGTAGTTGCTGACCTTGTTCGCGGTCAGCACGCGCTTGATCGCCGCGGCGGCGCGCGCCGGGTCGGTGAAGAAGTTCTTGCAGGGCGCGCCGATCAGCTCGTCGCGCGTGCGCCCGGTCAGCGCGATCATCTGCTGGTTGACGTCGGTGATGATCCCCTGCGGATCGGTCGTCATCAGCGCGTCGATGTTCGATTCGATCAGCGAGCGCGTGTAGAACTGCTGGTCGCGCAGGCGCTGGTCGAGCTGCGCCTGGGCCGCCTCGACCTGCTTCCTCGCGGTGTTGTCGGTGCCGATCAGCAGGTAGCCGATGATGGCCTCCCCGGCGTCGCGCAGCGCCGTGACCGAGACGATCGCGGGAAAGCGGCTGCCGTCCTTCCTGATGTAGGTCAGTTCGTAGATGTCCTCGATGCCGCGCGAGGCCTTGAACACCAGCGCCTCGAAGCCCGGCGCGATCGTGGTGCCGAGCTCCAGGCTCAGCGCCTGCGCGCGCGCGACGACTTCGCGCGAATCGGAGATGTCCGCCGGCGTGATTTTGTTGGTGACGTCCGCGGCGGCGTACCCGAGCATGCGCTCGGCGCCGACGTTGAAGATCTGGATCACACCCTTCGCGTCGGTGGCGATGCTGGAGAAATTCGCGCTGTTGAAGATGGCGTCCTGCAGCGCGCCGGTCTTCAGCAGGGTTGCGCGCCTCCCGGACTCCGCGCTTGCGTCGTTGAGAGCTGGTTTCTGCATCACAGCGGCCATGGCCCGCCTCCTTGCGTCCTGTGGAATAGCCCCTGGAGGCAGAACACGCGGTCAGGCTCGCGCGCGCGGCGCAGGAAATCCGGCTCGGTCGGGAAGGTTCATGTCTTCCCGATGGCTCAGTGTGGGCTAGGGCGGTCCCGAAGTATGTTCGGCAGCGAACTTTCGCGGCGAATGTACCGGTACCAGCACAAAATTGACGGCAGAGGCGCTACCAGACGCGACTTTGAAAAAAATTTCGTTTAAATTATGCGGCGCCCGGGTGCCCGGGCGGGCCCGCGGAGGCGCTCAGGGCATCGGCGGCGTCCGCATGGCGAGCAGGGCGTCGATGGCCGCAAGCAATTCCTTGTAGCGCAGCGGCTTGGCGATGTAGCCGTCGCACCCAGCCGCCCTGGTCTTTTCGCGGTCCTCTTTCATCGCCATTGCGGTCAGCGCGATCACCGGGATCGAAGCCGTGGCCGGGTCCTGCTTGAGGAGCACCGTCGCCGCCAGTCCGTCCATGCCGGGCAGCTGGATGTCCATCAGGATCAGGTCCGGCCGCTCGGCGCGCGCCATCGTGAGGCACGTCTCCGCGTCGACAGCGCACAATGCCGCGTGCCCGGCGTTCTGCAGCAGCAGGCAGGCCAGCTTCATGTTGGCCGGGTTGTCTTCGACAATCAGGATTTTCGCCACAAGCTCTCCCTTTCTATGCGCGACGCAACGCGCGCCGGACTTCGTTGATGAACTCTACCCGGTTGAAGCCGGCTTTTTCGACGATATGGATTGCCTGACCCCCGTTGGTGTTGAGTGCGGCACGGTCCTTCGTGGTGATGTGCTTGGAAGTTACCACCAGGATCGGGATGCGCGCCGTCTCCGGAATCCGGCGCAGGGCCTCGACGACCTCGAACCCATCGACTTCGGGCATCATCAGATCGAGCAGGATCAGGTCCGGCCGTTTGCTTTGCGCCAGCGCAATGGCTTCCTTGCCGCCGAAGGCGCGGACCACCGTATACGCGGGCGCGGGCAGGAAGGCCGCGATGACTTCGACTGCTTTGGGGTCGTCGTCGACCACCAGCACCGTTCGGGTGTGCTCCTCGGCCGGGTGCAGGCCCAGGCTCGCCAGAGAAGCTTTAAGCTGCGCGCGGCTGATCGGCTTTTGAATGACGGCGGAAGCCCCGCTGTTCAGCACGAGATTTCCCGCGCCCGAGCCCGAAATCACCACCACCGGCACGCTTGCCATGCCGGGGCTCTTGCGGATCCTCTGCAGGAACTCCCATCCATCGATGCCGGGCAGGTGAATATCCAGCGTGATCAGGCTCAGCGGCTGCTGCGGCGCGAACACGAGTGCGTCCTCGCCGCTTCCGGCCAGGAGGACCGTAAAACCCTCGGCTTCGAGCAGGAGGCGAACCAGGTCCGCCGCCATGTCGTCGTCTTCGACCACCAGTGCAAATCTTTCCCTTGGCTGGGTGGCGGCGGCGGCGGGCGGCATCACGCCGGTACTGAAAAGGTCGGCAGCGGGCTGCTCGGACGGCCGCAGCGGCAACCACGCCGCAAAGCACGCGCCCTCGCCTTCCGTACTTGCCACGGCCACTGTGCCGCCGTGCAATTCCGCGAGCAGCTTGACCATCGCCAGGCCGAGGCCCGTGCCTTCGAATTTGCGCGCGAGGCTGCTGTCGATCTGGCTGAAAGCCTGGAACAGCCTTGCCATGTCCTCGGTCGAAATGCCGATGCCGCTGTCGCTCACGCTCAGTTCGATGAATTCCTCGTATGCGTTGGGGGCGAGCGGGAATGCATGCACGGACCGCGTGCCGGGCAGCGCGCCCACCTGCGCGCGCGAAACGCGCCGCGCGCTCAGCACCACCTTGCCGCCGTTTCCGCTGAACTTGACCGCGTTCGACAGCAGGTTGTAGACGATCTGCTTGGTCTTGCGCATATCGAGCTGCAGCGAGCCGAAGTCCTCGCCGATCTCCAGTTCCAGGCCGATTCTCTGGGCCGCCGCCTTTTCCCTGACGATCGACAGGCTGCTGGAAAGCAGGCTCTTCAGGTCGACCGCCTCGAGCTCCAGGGCCATCATGCCGGCCTCGACTTTCGACAGGTCGAGGATGTCGTTGATGAGCGAGAGCAGGTGCTGGCCGCTGTTGAAGATGTCGCCGATGTATTCCTGCTGCGTGTCGCTCGTGGGGCCGATCAGGCCGTCCTTGAGGGCTTCCGAGAACCCGATGATCGCATTGAGCGGCGTGCGCAGTTCGTGCGACATCGTGGCGAGAAACTCCGACTTCATGCGGCTGGCATGCTCGAGCTCGACGTTCTTTTCTTCCAGCGTGCGCTCGAAGCGCTTGCGGTCGGTGACGTCGCGCGCCGCCGCGAACACGCCCTGCAGCTTGCGGTCGCGGTTGTGGAAGGTGGCGGCGTTGTACGACACCACGGTCTCCTCACCGTTCAGGGCGCGCACCGTCAGTTCGTAGTTGCTGACCTTGTTGTGGGTCAGTACGCGCTTGATCGCCGCCTCGGCCCGCGCCGGATCGGTGAAAAAGTTCTTGCACGGCGCACCGATCAGCTCGTCGCGCGTGCGACCGGTCAGCGCGATCATCTGCTGATTCACGTCCGTGATGATGCCCTGCGGGTCGGTCG
>JANMXB010000025.1:0-2829 GCA_031380765.1 Pseudomonadota bacterium
AAGCTCGCGGCGCTCGAGGACCGCTGCTGCCACCGCCACTACCCTCTTTCGCTCGGCGCCGTCGTCGGCGACACGATCCAGTGCGGCTATCACGGCTTCCAGTACGACGCGACCGGCAAGTGCGTGAAGATTCCTTCGCAACCGCAGATTCCCGACAACGCGCGCGTAAAAAGCTACGCGATCGTCGAGCGCGACCATTGCCTGTGGGTCTGGATGGCCGAGCCGGCAAGCGCCGACAAGTCGCAGATTCCGGACCTCTCCTTCCTCGATGACGGCAACTGGGGCTGGAAGGGCACCATGTACCCGGTCAAGGGCCGCTACCAGTTCATCATCGAGAATCTGATGGATCTCACGCACCTCACCTTCGTCCACGCCACCACGATCGGCAACTATGCGCTGATCGACCAGGCCGACATGAAGACGATCCGCGGCGAGAACGACGTGCAGGTCAACCGCTGGATGATCAATTCGGACCCGCCGCCGACTTATTCGAAGGCCGCCGATTTCAAGGGCCGGAAGGTGGATCGCTGGCAGCTGTTGCGCTACACCAAGCCTTCGGTGGTCCGGCTGTGGTCCGGCGCCGCGCCGCATGGGCAGAACGCCCGCGAGAAGATCGCCAAGCACGGCGCGCCCGAGGGTGCCAAGCTCGGCGGCATCGGGCTGGTGAACCTCAACCTCATCACGCCCGAGACCGAGACCTCGACGCATTACTTCTGGGCGCAGGGGCAGGACAAGAAGCCGCAGGACCAGGCGATGAGCGACATGGTGTTCGGCCAGATCGAGCTCGCGTTCAAGCAGGACTGGGCGCTCTTCGAGCAGCAGCAGATCCGCACCAACCAGGCGCCCGATGCCCCGCGCATCAGCGTTGGCGGAGACGCGGGTGGCGTTCATTCGATCAACATGCTGAACAAGGCGATCGAGGCCGAGCAGCAGGGGTTGCGCGCCGTCGCGTAGCACCGGTCCAAGGAGGAGGTTGCCGCACTCATGTTCAAAACAACAATCGCAGGCAGCCTCCCCAAGCCGGAGTGGCTCGCGGAGACGCAGAAACTCTGGCCCCAATGGAAGGCGACGGGCGCCGACCTCGCTGCGGCGAAGCGCGACGCGACGCTGCTCTGGCTCAAGGAGCAGGAAGACGCGGGCATCGACATCGTCTCGGACGGAGAGCAGTCGCGCCAGCACTTCGTGCACGGCTTTCTCGAATATGTGGACGGCATCGACTTCGAGAACAAGGTCAAGATGGGCATCCGCAACAATCGCTACGACGCGATGGTGCCCCGCGTCGTCGGCCCGCTGAAGCTCAAGGGCCGCGTGCACAAGATCGAAGCGGGCATCGCGCGCGCCCACACGAAGAAGAAGCTCAAGATCACGATGCCCGGGCCGATGACCATCGTCGACACGATCGCCGACGAGTTCTACGGCGACCGCGTCAGGATGGCGATGGCCTTTGCCGACCTGCTGAATCAGGAGGCGCGCGCCCTGGTAAAAGATGGCGTCGACGTAATCCAGTTCGACGAGCCCGCGTTCAACGTGTACATGAGCGAAGTCAACCTCTGGGGCATCAAGGCGCTCGAGCGCGCGGCCCGGGGTCTGAAATGCAAAACCGCCGTGCATATCTGCTACGGCTACGGGATCAAGGCCAATACCGACTGGAAAGAAACGCTCGGGCAGGAATGGCGCCAGTACGAGCAGATCTTCCCGGCGCTCGCCAAAAGCAGCATCGACCAGGTTTCGCTCGAGTGCATCCATTCCAAGGTGCCGATCGAGCTGATGGGATTACTCAAGGGCAAGGATGTGCTGGTCGGCGTCATCGACGTCGCTTCGGACAAGGTCGAGACACCCGCGGAAGTCGCTGCCACCATCGGCCGCGCCTTGAAGTACGTGCCGAAGAACCGCCTCTTTCCCTGTACCAACTGCGGCATGGCGCCCATGAACCGCGAAATCGCCCTCGCCAAGCTCAAAGCCCTCGCCGCCGGCGCCGCCCTCGCCCGAAAGCGCTACAAGTAAATCAGGGACAGACCACGTTTTCCAAGCGGAAAAACGTGGTCTGTCCCTGATTTACCAGGCGTAGGCGAAGGCGGGGAAGACTTCGGACTTGGAGCCGCGCGGATCGCAGCCGGCTTCGAGCACGCCGGTTTCAGGATCGATCTGCGCCCCGGAAAGGAAACCTTCGGTCCAGTCCGGTGCGACGTCCACCAGATGCCCGCGCCGCCTGAGCTCGTCGAACACTTTCTTCCCGACTCTCTCTTCGATCCTCACGTGCTGCGGGAAATGGCTGTGCGGGGCGAAGAATCCGGGAAAATGGTCCGAAGAGAGCTTCGGCGCCTCGATCGCCTCCTGCAACGCCATTCCGAAAGTCACCCGATTCAGGAAGAACTGCAGCGACCATTGCTCCTGCTGGTCGCCGCCCATGGTGCCGAAAGTCATCCACGGTTTTCCATTCCTGAACGCAAGCGAGGGCGTCAGCGTAGTGCGCGGCCGCTTGAAAGGCGCGACCACGTTGGGATGGTTCGACGGCGCGAGGTAGAAAGTCATCATGCGAGTGGACAGCGGAAAGCCGAGCGCCGGGATCACCGGCGCCGAAGCAAGCCATGCCCCGCTCGGAGTAAACGACGCCATGTTTCCCGCGGCGTCCACCGCATCGACGTGCACCGTGCCTGCGCCCCACGGCTGCGGCGTGAAGCGCTCGTCGGCCGGCAGCAGCGGCGCGTTCTTCCATGCGTCGCCCGGGCGCAACTCGTCGTTCGCGTGGCGCAGATCAATGAGTCCGGCGCGCCGCTGTCCATACTCGGGGGAGAGCAGCACGGCGCCCGGGACGAGTGCCTGCGCCGG
>JANMXB010000642.1:0-14947 GCA_031380765.1 Pseudomonadota bacterium
CCCGAAAGGGGCGTGCGGCTCGTGTCGTTCGCCATCCACTGGATCAAGGCCGAAATGCACGAGTACATCCTGCGCAACTGGCGGATGGTCAAGGTCGCCACCACCAAGGCGCAGCGGAAATTGTTCTTCAACCTGCGTTCGATGAAGCAGGGTCTGGGGACGCTCTCCCCGGAGGACGTGGGCCGGATGGCGAAGGAGCTCAACGTCAAGCCCGAGGAAGTCTCCGAGATGGAAATGCGCCTCGCAGGCCAGGAGATGACCTTCGAAGCCGACGATGACGACGAAAGCTATGCGCCGGTCAATTACCTCGCCGCCGACGCCAACGCGGAGCCGTCGAAAGTGCTCGAAGCCGAGGAATCGGAGCGCCTGAAATCCGACGGGCTCGCCAAGGCGCTGGGAAGTCTCGACCCGCGCAGCCGGCGCATTGTGGAATCGCGCTGGCTGCAGGAAAAAGGCGGCCTGACGCTGCACGACCTCGCGGCCGAGTTCAAGGTCTCGGCCGAACGCATCCGCCAGATCGAGGCGAAGGCCCTCGAGAAGATGCGCAAGGTGATGGGCCCGGTCGCTGCGTAGTCTTGTGCATCCGCATTGACGAAAATGCCAACGGCCGCCTCGCGCAGCCGTTCTGGTTTTTACGCCGCTTCTTTCAAGAGCGTCCGCAGGTCGTCGGCGAGCGTGCCGATCTGGTCGTGCTTCACGTACAGGCGCAGCCGTCCTTTCGGATCGAATACGTAGCTGGCCGCGGTATGGTCGATCGTATAGCTGCCCGGGCTCGAGCCCGGCCGCTTTTCGTAGAAAACCTTGAAATCCTTCGCAGTCTTCGCCGTGGCGGCGCAGTCGCCGGAGAGTACGAGAAAGCGCGGATCGAACGCCGGTACGTACTGCGCGAGGACCTGCTGCGTGTCGCGCTCCGGGTCGAGCGTCACAAAAAGCACCTGGACCTTGGCGGCCTCGGAGCCCAGCTTGCGCAGGACGTCCTTCATTTCCACCATCGTCGTCGGGCAGACGTCGGGGCAGCGCGTATAGCCGAAGAACACCACGACGGCCTTGCCGCTGAAGTCGGCGAGTGTGCGCGGCTTTCCGTTGTGGTCGGTCAGCGCAAAACCCTTTGCATAGTCCGCGCCGGTCATGTCGACGTTGCGGAACTTTGGCCCGCCGCCGTCGCACGCCGCCAGAATCAGGACGGCGAGCGCCGCGCCGAGGCTACGCCACAAAGTAGTGATCGGCGAGGAGCGCGGCAAAAAGCAGCGCCAGGTAAAGGATGGAGTAGCGGAACGTCTGCTGCGCGAGCCGATCGCTGTAGTCCCGATAGATGCGCACCGCGTAGCCGATGAACACCCCTCCGAGCACGAGCGCGGCCGACAGGTAAAGCCACCCGCTCATGCGGACAACGAAGGGCAGCAGCGATGCGGCGAACATGATCAGCGTGTAAAGAAGCACGTGGAGCCGGGTGAATTTCTGCCCGTGCGTGACCGGCAGCATGGGCAGGCCGGCCTTTGCGTACTCCTCGGTCCTGTACAGCGCGAGGGCCCAGAAATGCGGGGGCGTCCAGGTGTAGATGATGAGGAAAAGCATCATTGCCTCGGTCGTCACCTCGCCCGTCACGGCCGCCCAGCCGAGCACGGGCGGCATGGCTCCGGAAGCCCCGCCGATGACGATATTCTGGGGCGTGGCAGGCTTGAGGATCACCGTGTAGACGATCGCATAGCCGACGAACGTGCCCAGCGTGAGCCACATCGTCAGCGGATTGACGAACGCGTTCAGCACCCACAGGCCAGTGCCTCCGACCGTGCCGGCGAAAACGAGCGTCTGCGGTGCGGTCAGATCCCCGCGCGGCAGCGGCCGCCAGCTCGTGCGGCGCATGAGAGCGTCGATCTTCTGCTCGACCAGGCAATTGACCGCGGCAGCGGCCCCGGCGACCAGCGCAATCCCAAGCGTGCCCGCCAGCAGGATCTGGAGCGGGACCATTCCCGGCGTCGACAGGAACATGCCGATCACCGCGGTAAACACGATGAGCGAGACTACGCGCGGCTTGGTCAGCGCAAACAAAGCGCGCAGCTTTTGCTTGATTCGCGGACTTGCGGAGTCGAGGGCTTGTGCGGACACGTTCAGCGGATCAGAGAGATCGGAGTTGCGCGACGCGCTGCAGCGCAAGTCCATGGAAAGAAACATAGTTTATCACGACCATCGTCACCAGCAGGACGGCAGCCCCCGCGTTATGCGCGGCCGCAAGCGCAAGCGGCAATCCTAATGCGACGTTCGCAACGCCGAGCAGAAATTGCGTCGTCAGCGCAGCGGCCAGCAGCCCTCCAAGGATGCGCATGCCCGTATTTCTGATCAGCTGGTAAGCGAGGGATCCCAGTGTGGCAACGGTAACAAGCGCAAACAGGCGGTGCACCCAGTGAATGGCGGTCAGCGCCTCGCCCGAAAGCAGTCCGCCGCCGGGCGTCATTCCAAGCTCGCGCACCATGTGGAACGCGTTGGCGAAATCCATCGGGGGCACCAATTCGCCGCGACAAAGCGGCAGGTCAGGGCAGGCGAGCGCGGCGTAATTGGTGCTGACCCATCCGCCCAGGAGGATCTGAATGCACAGCACGACCAGCCCCGCGATCGCGAGCACTCGCGCCTGCCTGGCACCCGGAAGGATGGCACTCCGGTCGAACCGCCACTGCCAAAGCGCAAGCCAGACAAGCAGGGCCAGCGTGCTCATTCCGCCTGCAAGGTGACCAGTCACGATCGCCGGCTTGAGCAGCAGCGTGACGGTCCACTTGCCCAGCGTCGCCTGCACGATTACGACCAGCACGACGACTGTCGCGAGCCAGGGCGATTGGCGCAACGCCTTTCGCCGCACCCACGCGAAAACCGCCACGGCAAGGATAAGCATTCCCAGCACGCCGGCCAGATAGCGATGGCCCATCTCCTTCCAGGCTTTGGGCAGCGAGACCGGCCCGTGCGTTCCTCCCTGCTCCTGCACAGCCTGCCGTATGTGCTCATGAGCATTCGCAGGCGTCAGCATGCCGTAGCAGCCCGGCCAGTCCGGGCAGCCCAGGCCCGCATCCGACAACCTCACGTAGGCGCCGACGACCACCACCAGGAAGGTGAGGCACGCGCACGCCAGCACCAGCCGCCGGTACGCAATCATCCGATGCCCGACACTTTCATGAGCCTCTGCAGGTCCTTCAGCATGCGCGACGGATCCGGATCGCGCGGAAAGCGCATCATCAGGTTGCCGTGCGGATCGACGAGGTAGACATGGTCGGCCACGGACCGCTCGGCGGGAAATTCGGCTGCAATTGTGCTCCCCGTCGCGCGCGCGAGGCGCGTCCCTTCGATCGCCTCGAGCAGGCGCTTGCCCGGCACCTGGGCGTCATCGACCAGCCATACCCGCTCCACACGGGTCATGTCCTTGCCCAGGGCCTTCCTGACCTGGCGCATGAAATAGAGTTTGCGCTCGCAATACTCCAGGCACTGCCCGGAATCGAATTGCACCAGCAGCCATTTGCCGCGCAGTTCGGAAAAATTGAACGGGCGAGCCTCGGGCGTCTGGAGGGTCGTGTCCGAGAGCGGCCGCGCCGGGATCAGGGTCCCGTAGTTGGCCGTGCTGCCGGGCGCGAGGTCGAGAAAGTAGGCCACGTAGCCGGCTGCCACCGGCAAAGCGAAAAACGCCGCAAGCGCGAGCAGTTTGATCCGCCCGCGCTTGACGGGATCAGCCGGCAGAAGCGCGGACACGATCGAAACTCAGGCTGACGAAAATCACCACCGCGAGGGCCGCAATGAGGTACCACTGCATCGCATAGCTTGTGTGCCGGTCGATGCCGAAGTCCGGCGCGGGCCAGTCGCGCACGAGGCCATCGGGAATGTCCGAATGCTGCTCGAGAAAAACCGGCTGGAGCGCGAGTCCCGACCAGCGGGAAAAATCGCCGAAAGCGAGTCCCTGCCACACGTTTGAGGTGGGAGGACCGCCAACCGCAAGAACGCGCGGTGCGTGCTCGATGCCCAAGCCCTCGACGCTCACCTCTCCCGCAGGGGTACGCACCGAAGGCAGGTCTTCGCGCCGCGCACCCGATGGAATCCAGCCCCGGTTCACGAGCACGTGCATTGTGCTGCCGGACAGGCGCAGGGGCGTCACCACGAAATAGCCCGGGCGTCCGCGGTAAACCTTGTTGTCGAGCAGGATCGTGAATTGCGGCTGGTACTCACCCGTTGCGGCAAGGCGCTTGAAGACGAGGGCTTCGGCAGGCGCGGCGGCAGGAGGCACGCGCACCGGTGTCGCCCGGGCGGCCTGCTCGAACCGCTCGGCCAAGGCGTGCTTTTCCTGCGCGCGGCGCGTCTGCCAGTTGCCGAGCGTAATCGCCGCGCTGCACGCCGCGAGTGCGAGCAGCCCGCCCCACCAACGCGGTCGGAATCGAAGCTCCTTGAATCGAAACGGCATCGGTGGAATCGGCACTTCCCTTGGGCTAGACTGCATTCATGCGCTACGTCGTTGTCGCCATGCTGATCCTCATTATCGCCAGCCTCGTTTCCGGGCTGTATTTCGTCATGCGCGACGACTCGAAATCCAAGCGCGCGGTCAAGGCTCTCGCAATCCGCGTCGGCCTGTCGATGGCCCTGTTCCTGATTTTGATGGCCAGTTACTACTTCGGTCTGATCCCCGCCCGCGTAGGCAATTGAGCCCATAAAAAAAATGCCGCACCAGGTGCGGCATCAAAGCTTGCTACCTCCGGAGTTCCCGGGGCGCGTCTTGATGCGCGCGCGGGAACCCTCCTCCTCGTTGTACGGTGGCGTCGCCGCCCTGCCTACAGCCAGTAGACGAAGATGAACAGGCCGAGCCAGACCACGTCGACGAAGTGCCAGTACCACGCCACGGCCTCGAATGCGAAATGGTGGTCGGGCTTGAAGTGTCCCGCGAGGCAACGCGCGAGGATCACCGTCAGCATGATTGCGCCGAGCGTGACATGGAATCCGTGGAATCCGGTGAGCATGTAGAACGTCGAGCCGTAGACGCCCGTGGAGAGCTTCAGGTTGAGCTCCGAATAGCCGTGGCCATACTCGATCACCTGGCAGACAAGGAAGGTGACGCCCAGCGCGATGGTGAAGAACATGAACAGATTCAGCAGGCCGCGCTTGTTCTCCTTGAGCGCCCAGTGCGCAATGGTGATCGTCACGCCCGAGGACAGGAGGAGAAACGTATTGAGCGCGGGGAGGCCCCATGCGCCCATCGGCGAGAATTTCTCCGCGAAGCCGGGTCCAGCCGACGGCCAGTGTGCGGTGAAGCCGGGCCACATCACTTCGTTGTGCAGCAGGCTTGCCAGGTCGGGCACCGAAATGACGCGCGCCCAGAACAGCGCGCCGAAGAATCCGGCAAAGAACATCACTTCCGAGAAGATGAACCAGCTCATCCCCCAGCGGAAGGAAACGTCGACCTGCCTGGAATACCGGCCGGTCTCGGATTCGCGGATCACGTCGCCGAACCAGCGGAACATCATGTACAGGAGGATCACGAAGCCCAGCGCAATCGAAATCCAGCCGCCGCTCATGCCGTTGAAGACGAAGACGGCGCCCAGTGCCATGCAGAAAAGCCCCACCGAGCCCATGATGGGCCAGGGCATCGGCTGCGGAACGAAGTAGGCCGGCGTGCCTTGCGCGATCGGATGTTGCGACATTTCGTATTCTCCCGTGTTCCCTGATTGCAGTAATACGTCCGCGCTCAGCCGGTGACCAGTTTCACCACGATCACCAGCGCCAGAACGAACAGCGCTCCGCGAATGTTGCCTTGCGCGGCGCTTCCCCAGTCATCACAACTTGCCCCCCATGCCTGCGACCTCGAAGAACGTATAGGACAGCGTGATGGTTTTCACGTCTGCCGGCAGCTTCGGGTCGATCAGGAACACCACCGGCATGCGCCGCGTTTCGCCGGCGGCGAGGGTCTGCTTGGTAAAGCAGAAGCATTCGAGCTTGCTGAAGAACTGGCCGGCGAGCTGGGGCCCATAGCTGGGCACCGCCTGCCCGGTGACTGCGACATTGCGGGTGTTGACGATTTCATATTCGATCGTCGTGAGCTCGCCCGGATGCACTTCGACGTGGTTTTGCAGCGGCCGGAAGCGCCAGGGCATGTGATGCGCGTTGGCGTCGAGCTCGATGCTCACGGTGCGCGCATAGTCGACCTGCGTGTTCTCCGCGGTGGCGGTCGCGACGGGAACGAGGCTGTTGAGTCCCAGGGCGAGGCAGATCTGCTTGTAGAACGGCACCATCGCATAGCCGAAGCCGAACATCAGGGACGCAACGATGGAGAGCTTGACCAGCGTGCGCCGGTTGTCGCTCAGGCCGTTGCCCGCGCCGGCCGCGTTCATCTGAGCAGCCAGTACTTGGCGATGATGGCGGCAAAAAACGCAAACGCCACGCAGGCCAGGATGAGCCCGGTTTTCATGTTCTTGCTCACCGGGGTCTCCGGGTTCGGGCCATGGCCAAGGGCTGCGCTCACTTGATGACCGGCGGCGTTTCGAACGTGTGATACGGCACAGGCGACGGCAGGTGGGTCCACTCGAGCGAATCGGCCCCTTCCCACTGCTTGTCGGCGGCCTTTTCGCCGCTCGAGAGCGCCTTGACGATGATATACAGAAACAGCAGCTGCGAGATGCCGAACCCGAACGCCCCGATCGAGGAGATCTTGTTCCAGGTCTCGAAGATCAGCGGGTAGTCCGGAATCCGCCGCGGCATGCCTGCGAGGCCGGAAAAATGCTGCACGAAAAATGTCATGTTGAAGAAAATCATCGACAGCCAGAAATGCCACTTGCCGAGAGTCTCGTTGTACATCCTGCCGGTCCACTTGGGGAACCAGAAGTAAATGCCGCCAAAAGCGGTGAAGAGCGCGCCGGCCACCATCACATAATGGAAGTGCGCGACCACGTAATAGGTGTCATGCAGCTGGATGTCCACTGCAGCAAGCGACAGCACCAGTCCTGAAAACCCCCCCATCGTAAACAGGAACAGGAATCCCATGGCGAACAGCATCGGTGTCTCGAACGAGAGCGAGCCGCGCCACATCGTGGCCAGCCAGTTGAAGATCTTGCAGGCGGTGGGAACCGCGATCAGCGTCGTCGCGTACATGAAGAAGAGCTGCCCCGTAACGGGCATCCCGACCGTGTACATGTGGTGCGCCCAGACGATGAAGGACAGGATCGCGATCGACGCGGTCGCATAGACCATCGAGGCATACCCGAACAGCGGCTTTCTCGAGAATGCCGGGAGGATCTGGGAGACGACGCCGAAGGCCGGCAGGATGATGATGTACACCTCGGGATGGCCGAAGAACCAGAAGATGTGCTGGTAGAGGACCGGGTCGCCGCCGCCCGCGGCATTGAAGAATGAAGTGCCGAAATGGCGGTCTGTGAGCGTCATGGTCACGGCACCCGCAAGCACCGGCATCGAGGCGATCAGCAGGTAGGCCGTGATCAGCCAGGTCCAGCAGAAGAGGGGCATCTTCATGAGCGTCATGCCGGGCGCGCGCATGTTGAGGATCGTGGTGACGATGTTGATCGAGCCCATGATCGAGGACATGCCCAGCAGGTGGACGGCGAAGATGGTGAGGTCCATGCCCATGCCCATCTGCACCGTGAGCGGGGCGTACATCGTCCAGCCCACGCCGGGCGCGCCGCCGGGCACGAAGAACGAAATGATCAGGAGCGACCCCGCGAACGGCAGGAGCCAGAACGACCAGTTGTTCATGCGCGCGAACGCCATGTCCGGCGCGCCGATCTGCATCGGGATCAACCAGTTCGCGAAGCCCACGAACGCCGGCATGATCGCGCCGAACACCATGATGAGGCCGTGCATGGTGGTCATCTGGTTGAAGAAGTCAGGATTGACGATCTGCAGGCCGGGGCTGTACAGCTCGGCGCGGATGACCATGGCCATTGTGCCGCCCACCATGAACATCATGAAGCTGAACCACAGATACATCGTGCCGATGTCCTTGTGGTTGGTGGTGGTGATCCACCGCATCATTCCGCCATAGCCGTGGTGATGATCGGCGTGGTGGAGGTCTTCGTGGCCGTGGTCGTCGACGACTGCGCTCATTGGGGGGTCTCCTAAGGTATCCGTTACTTGCGCAGGGCCTTGATCTCGGCGGGCTGGATGACCTCGCCGGTCTTGTTGCTCCACGCATTGCGCTCGTAAGTCACGACCGCGGCGATCTCGGTGTCATTGAGCTGCTTTGCGAATGCGGCCATCGCGGTGTTCGGTTTGCCGTTCATGACCATGTCGATGTGCGCAGCCTTGGGGCCGAGCGCGATCTTGGAGGCGTCCAGCGGCGGGAACGCCGGCGGCGTGCCTTTGCCGTTGGCCTGGTGGCAGGCGACACAATTGTTCGCGTAGACCTTCTCGCCGCGCGCCCTGAGGTCATCGAGCGTCCAGACCTTGGCCGGGTCGTCGGCCGCGGCGGCGATCTTCTTCTTCTCGCCGTCGACCCAGGCGGTGTAGTCCGCCGCGCTGACCACGCGCACCACGATCGGCATGAAGCCGTGCTCCTTGCCGCACAGCTCCACGCACTGGCCGCGGAAGGTGCCGACCTTGTCGGCCTTGAAATGGATGTCGCGGATGAATCCGGGAATCGCATCCTGCTTCGCACCGAAAGCCGGCACGCCCCAGGCATGGATCACGTCGGCCGCGGTGGTGAGGATGCGCACTTTCTTGCCTACCGGCACGACGAGCTCGTTGTCGACTTCCAGCAGGTAATGCTCGCCCTTGGCGGCCTTGCCTTCGATCTGGTCGCGCGGGGTTGAGAGCTGGGAGACGAAGCTGATGCCCTCGCCCTCGCCCTTGATGTAGTCGTAGCCCCATTTCCACTGGTAGCCGGTGACCTTGATCGTCATGTCCGAGTTGGCGGTGTCCTTTTGCGCGATGACGGCGCGCGTCGCGGGCCACGCGATCACGATGAGGATCAGGAGCGGGATGACCGTCCAGATTATTTCGACGGTGGTGTTCTCGTGGAAATTCGCCGCCTTGTGCCCCTGCGACTTGCGGTGCGCGAACACCGAATAGAACATCACGCCGAACACCCCGACGAAGATCACGACGATCAGCACCATGACGTATTCGTGCAGGTTGTGGATGTCGTCGGCGATCTTCGTCGCGGCCGGCTGCAGGTTCCATTCCAGCGCGTGCGCGCTGCCGGCGGCCGCGAGCGCGAGGAGTCCCGCAATCAGCGCCCATCGACCGATTTTCCGTCCCGAGAACAGTTGCATGCTCACCCTTTCGATTCCTGGTTCCGTAGTCTTCTTTTTAGCTCGCCCGCCAGGTCCAGGCGCGCCTGCTCGTGCAGGTGGCGCCCGATCTCCAGGCTGCGGCCCGGCGCTTCAAGAAGGACGCGCATGCTGCGCCCCTCGCCGGCCACCATCACGCTCGCCCGAGCCGGATCGAACTCGTGGCGGCGGATTGAATCCGATTCACACACTTCCACCATCAGCCGGCCTTCCCCAAGCCTGATGCGCTCGTAATCCGCGGCATGGCGGCCGTTCAACGCGAATGCGATCCCCAATCCCACGACCTCGATCCCCGCAAACGGCAGAATCAGCCACGCCCCTATCGCGGCAAAAGCGGCCGCAATCCCCAGCGTCACGATCGCGATCACCCCAAACACCAGCATCAGGCTGGCCGGAGAGATCGAGCAATTGCGCTTGAGGAGCAGGCTGAAGCCGGAACCCTGCCCTTGAAACGCCAGTTCCTGGCGGGGAAACTCCTGACTCCAACCGTTCATGGAAGCGTCGTGACAGTACCGCAAAAAAGCCCGCGTAAGTTACCACAGACCCCCGGCTCGAACAAGCCGAAACCCGAGATAAAGCCTCGGATTTAGACGCGTTTTCACGATTCAGTTGCGCCGCCGCGAGGCACTGTCCAGATTTACGATCGCGCGCCCGTCGCTCGTGCGGCGCGGTGCCGGTTTCCAGGCGTGCCCGTAGACGACTTCAATCGTTGCGGGCAGGCGGCCTTCGCGCGTGCTTTTTTCGAGCGACGAGCGCACCTGTTGCCAGTGACGCCGGCCAAACAGGCCGTGCGGCCGGCCGGCGAGCGCGCAGGTCTGGCCGGTCGAGCGCAAGTCGGCGGTCATCGCATCGACGCAGGGATAAGTCAAAGTGATGGTTTCGGTGTCCATGACGGGCGCGGCGAACCCCGCGGCGACGAGCATGTCGCCGAGATCGTGCATGTCGATGAATCCGTGCACATGCGGCCCCCCGGGAATTCCCGAGAAAGCCGACCGCAGCTCCTTGAGCGTGTCCGGGCCAAGCGTGCTGAACATCAGCAGTCCGTCGACTTCGAGGACGCGGTGGAATTCGCCGATTGCCGATTGCAGATCCGCGGCCCAGTGCAGCGCCATATTGGACCAGACCAGAGAAAAACTGCGCGCTGCGAGCGGAATTCGCGCAATGTCCGCGCACAATGCTGCGCGCCGATCCCTGCCCGTGAGCCGGTCAAGGAGTCCCGCGGGCTTCGATCGGCGCAACATCGGGAGCGAAAAATCCAGCGCCACGAGTTGCGCCCCGCCATAGCGCCGCGCGAGATGCGCAGCCTGCGGCGACGGTCCCGCGCCGGCGTCGAGAATGCGCCGCGCAACCAACTTCACGTAGTCGAGCCTCTCCAGCATCCGCCGGCCGACTTCCTGCTCGAGCCGGGCGGCCTCGAGGTAGGTCGACGCGGCGGCATCGGCATTGCGGCGCGCGCAGCGGGAGTCGATTGCGTACGAAGCGGGCGGCGATGAAATGGCGTCAGCCGTGTGGAAGGCAAACGCTACCGGGCGGCGCGCTGCGTGACCGGGTCCAGTGCGCGCTCGAGCGCATGTGCGATCGCCAGCACGCGCCTATCCGCACCTGCGAAACCGGCAACCGACAGGCCCACTGGCGCTTCCCCGGGACCGTGGCACGGCAACGTGGCCCCGCATCCGTCCAGAATGTTCCCAAGCCCGGTATTCCTGAGCAGCCGCAGGTTCCAGCGGAAGTAGTCGTCGTCGCTCTTGTCGGTTTCGGCAATCGTGGGAGCCACTGCGGGAACCGTTGGATACACCATGGCGTCGTACGGCGCACAGAGCGCTTGCGCGGCACGGATGAAGGCCGCGCGCTCGAAGCCCAGCTGGATGTAATCGGCGGCCGTGAAATTCCTCGCAAGGATTACGCGCTTGGCAACGCGCGGGTCGTAACCCGAAGAGCGTGTTTCCAGCCGTTTGCGATGGATTAGATAGGCCTCGGCACCGGCGAACCCGCCATTTTTGTAAAGCTCGATCGACTGGGCGAGCATCGGCGCTGCGACTTCGGTCACGAGCGCACCCGCTTTCGACAGGGTGGAGAGCGCCCGCTCGAAAGCCCGCGCGACTGCCGGATCGAGATCCTCGACGAGAAAGCCCGTCGGCACCATCAGGCGCAGACCCGCCACAGGCGGAACCGGCAGCGGATCAGGTGAAACACCCGCGAGAATCGCGTCGAAAGCAGCGCAACAGGCGACGCTGTTCGCGAGCGGCCCCACGGAGTCGAGTGTCCACGACAGCGGAAACGCACCTTCGCGCGGGACGCGGCTGGCCGTTGGCTTGAACCCGGCGACGCCGCACAGCGCGGCGGGCAGGCGCACCGACCCCCGCGTGTCCGAACCCAGACTCATGGCACACATCCCGTCGGCCACCGCCACCGCCGCGCCCGAGGAAGAACCGCCGGGAACGCGGCCGGTTTTGCGGTCGTAGGGATTCCTGGGCGTGCCGTAGTGCGGGTTGAGCCCGACCCCGCCGAACGCGAACTCCACCATATTGGTGCGGCCGACGAGGACAGCGCCTGCCGCGCGCAGGCGCGCAACGGCCGGCGCATCGCACGCGGCCGGTGCCGCGTCGTCGAGCACTTTCGATCCCGCGCGCGTCACGTCTCCACCCACGTCGTAGAGGTCTTTCACGGAGACCGGGATGCCCTCGACCGGCGAGCGGACGATGCCCGCGAGGCGCAGCCTGTCGGAATGGCCGGCTTCGGCCAGGGCGGTTTCCGCGTAGTTCTTGAGGAACGCGCGCACGCCTTCGCCCGCGGGGTCGGCTACGCGCGCGAGAGCCTGCTCGACGAGCGATCGGCTGGTGACTTTTCCGCTGGCGAGCTGCTCAGTGAGTCCTGCGACTGTCCACATGGGCGGGCAAATTGCGCTTGGAGGAAACGCTAATTCTGGGGCGCGCGGCGCTTCTACGTCAACACGGTGCGTCAACAACTCAGACGGCTTGCCGCATAATCGTCCGCCATGCGAACGTCTCCGAAGCAAACGTCCCCGAAGAAAACTTCCCTTTTGTCACGCGGTGCAAGCTCGCTCGCCGAAAGGATCTTCGGCGGTACCTGCTACTTGTGCCGCGGGGGAAGCGCCGGGGCGCTCTGCGTGCCTTGCAGCGCCGAACTGCCGTACCTGGCGGGCCAGCGCTGCCCCAGGTGCAGCCTGCCAGGCACTGCGGGAGCGGTTTGCGGGCGATGCCTGGGCGAGCCGCCGGCATTCGACGCGACGATCGCGGTATTCGCGTACGAGTTTCCCGCCGACGTGCTGGTGCAGGGATTGAAGTTCCGCAGCGAGTTGGCGCTCGCCCGGCTTCTGGCCGACGCGCTGTGCGCCGAAGTCCGCGCCGCCTTTGCGGGCGCGGTGGAACTGATCGTGCCGGTCCCGCTGCATGACCTGCGCCTGCGCGAGCGGGGCTACAACCAGTCGATGGAAATCGCGCGCTGCCTCGCATCCAGCCTGGGGGTGCCGCTTGCGGCAGACGCATGCGTGCGCGTGCGCAACACCGCGGCCCAGCTCGATCTTCCATTGAAGGCGCGCCGCGAGAACGTACGCGGCGCGTTCAGTTGCCGCCGGGCGCTGGACGGAAAAATCGTGGCCGTGGTCGATGACGTCATGACTACCGGCGCGACGCTGGGCGAGGTGGCGCTGACGCTCAAGAAGTTCGGCGCGGCCCAGGTGGTGAACTGGGTCGTCGCGCGCACGCCGGCGGACTGAGCGGGCCGATGTTCCATATCGTGCTCTACGAGCCGGAGATTCCGCCGAATACCGGCAACATCATCCGTCTTGCCGCAAACACCGGCGCGCAACTGCATCTCGTCGAACCGCTCGGGTTCTCGATCGAGGACCGGCAGCTCAGGCGCGCGGGCCTGGACTACCACGAGTTCGCGCCTCTGCTTGTCCACGCGGACTGGCAAAGCTGCCTGAAGGCGCTCGCAGGCGCGCGGTTGTTTGTGTGTTCGACCAAGGCAAACACGCGCCACACCGAACCCGCCTATGCGGCCGGAGATGCTTTCGTGTTCGGGCGGGAAACCCGCGGCCTGCCCGAAGAGTTGCTCCAGAGCGTGCCGACGGGTCAGCGCATAAGACTGCCGATGCGCCCGGGAAACCGCAGCCTGAACCTGTCGAACGCGGTGGCGGTGACGGTCTTCGAAGCGTGGCGCCAGTGCGGTTTCGCAGGCGCCGCGCGGTAACTTGTCCGCGAACCCGCTTACCGCGCTAGCCTTCGCTGCGCGGGTCGCGCGAAAGCAGCATTTCGAGCGCCGCCGCGGGTGAAACCGCGCCTTCGAGCACCGCGTTCACGGCGCGCGTGATCGGCATCTCGATTGCGTTGCGGTCGGCGAGTCTGAGGGCTTCGCGGGCCGAGCGCACGCCTTCGGCCACGTGTCCGAGCCCGCCAAGTATGGTCCCGAGCGGCCGGCCCTGCGCGAGTTCGAGCCCGACCCTGCGGTTGCGCGAAAGGGTGCCTGTGGCGGTGAGGATCAGGTCGCCCGCGCCGGTGAGGCCCATGATCGTCTCGGGACTTGCGCCAAGCGCAACGCCGAGGCGCTGGATCTCGGCCAGCCCGCGGGTGACGAGGGCCGCGCGTGCGTTCTGGCCCAGTCCCATGCCATCCGAAATCCCGACGGCGATGGCAAGCACGTTCTTCACCGCACCACCGATTTCCACGCCCGGCAGGTCGGTGGTGTAGTAAACGCGCAGGCGCCCGCCATGCAACCCTGCCGCTGTGCTGCGCGCGAAATCGGCGTCGCGTGCCGCGAGCGTGAGCGCGCAAGGCAGACCCTGGGCAACCTCGAGCGCGAACGACGGACCCGACAAGGCGCCGCGAGCCGGCAATGACGCACCGAACACCGCATCCACGACCTGGTGCGGCAGCAGCCCGGTGTCTTCCTCGAAGCCTTTGCACAGCCACACCACCGGAACTCGCGTGTTGCGCGAATGAAGCGCTTGCGCAAGCGGCCGCAGGCCGGCGACGGGCACGCCCAGCAGAATCAGCTCTGCGCCGGACAGCGACTCGTCGAGGTCGCCGGCAATGCGCAGCGCCGCCGGAAGCGCAATTTCAGGGAGATACCGCTCGTTGCGCCCGGCCGCCTGGATGGCTTTGGCCTGCGAAGGGTCGCGTGCCCAGAGCGTTACCGGCTGGCGGACCGCGAGTGCGCTAGCGAGGGCCGTACCCCAGGCGCCAGCGCCAAGGACGGCGGTTTTCATGCGAAGCAGGATGCGCTGGATTGCATTGCGCCGTGCGCCCCGGGGCTAAAGGCCCCAGACGAAGCCGGATTTCAGATAGCCGCTCGAGCCGTCGGCGTGTTTTACCCGCACCCATCCGCCCGGCGCAATCTCGACCAGATCCAGCGCCACGTTCTGGGTCACCTGGAATGCCACGGGCGCGGCATCCTCGGCGCGGGTCCTCACGTCGACGCTGGGCGCGGTCACAAGCACCATCCTGCGCTCGAGCAGCGATTTCTTCTCCACCCAGGACAGCGTGCCCGTGTGATCGCGGACCTTCACCCACGCGTCGAGATTGACGATTACCTCGACCGGGTAGTAGCGCGAAGCGACGTACACCGGGGTCGACGCCCGCGACGGCGCGTCGTACATGACGGCGGCGTTTTCGCCGACCGTGCGGAAATCCGCGCCGTGCGCAGTTGCGGCGCACAGAAGTGCCGCC
>JANMXB010000076.1:0-6842 GCA_031380765.1 Pseudomonadota bacterium
AATGGCCATCGATGCGACCCCGAAAGTGACGAGGTAGCGCACTGCAAATACGCGCGAGCGGTATTCATCCGGCGTGTAGCGCCCGACGATCGCATCGTTGAGCGGGATCTGCCCGAACACCGCGAGCATCATGAGCACCGCAACGATCAGCAACGGCCACCCGTCCAGCTGGCTCGCCATGAACAGCAGGGCGACCTGGGCGAGCGAAATGGGCAGGAGCAGCGTGCGCAGGTCGTGCTTGTCGATCATCGGCCCGACCACGATCTGGGAGAACGCGGCAATCGTGTAGACCATGCTCACCAGCAGGCCGATCCCCAAGCTCGTATTGGTGAGCGCGGTGAGGCGCTCGTCGAACACCTTGGGCATCGAAATCGTCGTGGCATTGAAGATCAGCCCGCCGCACGAGGTGGCCACTAGCAGGACCAGGATGATGCGGACCATGGTGCGCGTGTCCACGTGCAGCGCGGCTTTCTTGCCGGTCTTCACGATCGCACCGGGATCGGCGACGTAGATGAGCCAGCCGATGCCGGCCGCAATGCAGATCGCGCCGGGGACGAAGAACGCCGTGCGCCAGCCGTAATAGTCCATGAGGAATCCGGACACCACTGCCGCAAATGCGAGTCCGAGGTTGCCGTAGAGGCCGTTCCAGCCGAGCACGCGGCCCATGACTTTGGGGTCGGCGACGATCATCGCCGTGGCTACCGGGTGATAAATCGCGGCAAACATGCCAAGCACCGTGAGGCCCGCGGCGATCTGCCAGGTCTCGGTGGCCAATCCGGTGAGGACCAGCGCGCCGCCCAGGCCGAAGAAAAACACCGTCATCATTTTGTAGCGGCTCCAGCGATCCCCGAGCCAACCCGCCGGCAATCCCAGCACGCCGAAGGCGATGAACCCGCCGAGTGACAGCGGCAGCAGTTCCGCATAGGGGCGGTTCAGGTCGCGCGAGAGCGCCAGCACCACCGTCGGGAATATGAGCATCACCAGGTGGTCCAGCGCGTGGCCCAGGTTGATGAACGGCAGCAGCAGGTTTTTGGTCGGGGCGGTAGTCATGGGCGGTCTCCTCAAGACGCAGCGTACGCGGAGCCATTGCGTCCGTCACGCGACTATCGGACAATTTCTGTTGCGTATGAGACACCCCTCCCCCGCCCGCAGTGCCAGCGACTACCAGTTCGTGCCGCGGCCGGTCGCGGCGATGGCGCGCGACCTGCCTTCGGACTTCGAGATCGCCTGGCACAGCCATCCGCGCTTCCAGCTCGTGTACGGCGCGCAAGGCGTGATGACGGTCGATACCCGCAATGAGACCTGGGTGGTGCCGCCGCAGCGCGCCGTGTGGCTGCCGCCGGGCATCGAGCACCGCATCCTGACTTCGAGCCAGGTGAAGTTCCGGACGCTCTATGTCGCGCCGGAAGCGGCCAAGGCGATGCCCCGGGGCTGCGAAGCCTTTGCGATCACGCCGCTGCTGCGCGAGCTGATCCTGCGCGCAACCGAGCTGCCGGTCGAATACGACGAGCGCGGCAGGGCGGGCCGCGTAATGCGGCTCATCCTCGACGAACTGGCCTCCCTGGTGCGCTTGCCGTATAACCTGCCGATGCCCGCCTCCAAAGTGCTCTCGCGCGTTTGCCGCGCGATCATCGACAGCCCCAACGACCAGGTCACCATCGAGGCGCTCGGTAAGCGCCACGGCACCACGTCGCGCACGCTTGCGCGCCGGTTCCGGCGCGAAACAGGCATGAGCTTTTCGGAATGGCGGCGCCGTGCGCGGCTCCTGCGCGCGCTTGCGTGGATCGCGGAAGGCCGGCCGATCCTCGCCGTGGCCCTCGACCTCGGCTACGACAGCCCGAGTGCTTTCTCGGCGATGTTCAAGCGTGAGTTCGGCCTGCCGCCCTCCCAGTACCGCGCGAGCGCAGGGAGCGCGATGTGAGAAGCGAAAAAATCAGCGGCATCGTGCTCGCGGGCGGCCAGGGGCGCCGCATGGGCGGTGTCGACAAGGGGCTGCAGCCGCTGGGTGGCAAAACGATGATCGAGCATGTAATCGCGCGCCTCGCGCCGCAGGTCGACGAAGTGCTGATCAACGCGAACCGGAATCTGGAATGCTATGCGGCGTTTGGCTACCCCGTGATCCCCGATGTGACCGGAGGGTTCGCGGGACCGCTGGCCGGTTTGCAGGCCGGTCTCGAGGCGGCGAAACATGCGCTGGTCGTGACGGCGCCGTGCGATTCGCCATTCCTGCCGCTCGATCTGGTCGCCCGCCTGCGCGCCGCGATGGGCGCGAACGACTTGGCGGTGGCCAAAACCGGGACGCAGGCGCATCCGGTGTTTGCAATGGTGCGGCGGAATATCCTCGATCACCTCACGACGTTCCTCGCAAGCGGCGGGCGCAAGATCGATGCGTGGTACGCCTCCCTGAAGGTGGTCGAGGTCGCGTTCGACGCCGAAGCCGACGCCTTCCGCAACATCAACACGCGTGAAGAACTGCGCGAACACAATCGATGAGCAAGGTTTCGATCAACGACGTCGTGAGCTGCATGGACGATTACGATCCCGATGCGCTGCGCGTCGACAAGGCGTGCGAGGCGATCCGCGGCTGCCTCGTCCCGGTAACCGGCATCGAGCGCATCGCGACGCGCTCGGCGCTCGGCCGCGTGCTGGCCGAAGACATCGTTCCCGCGATCGACGTGCCCGCGCACGACAACTCGGCGATGGACGGTTATGCGCTGCGCGCAGCCGACCTGCGGGCCGCAGACACCGCGCTGAGGGAAGCGGGCACTGCGCTGGCGGGGAAAAAATTCGCGGGATCGCTGGGCGCGGGCGAATGCGTGCGCGTGATGACGGGCGCGGTCATGCCCGCCGGCGCGGACACCGTGGTGATCCAGGAAATCGTGCGCAGCGAGAACGGCAAAGTCATCGTGCCCGCCGGCCAGAAGAAAGGCCAAAACGTGCGCTACGCGGGCGAAGACCTGAAGACCGGCGTGGCGGTGCTGGTGGCCGGCCACGCAGTGCGCCCGGCGGAACTCGGTCTCATCGCCTCGCTCGGGATTGCCGAAGTCATGGTGAAGCGGCGCCTGCGCGTCGCGTTCTTTTCCACCGGCGACGAGCTGGCCTCGGTCGGCGCGCCGCTGGCCGATGGCCAGGTCTACGACTCGAACCGCTATACGCTGTACGGCATGCTCGCGCGCCTGGGCGCTGAGATCCTCGACATGGGCGTGGTGAAGGACGATCCGGTCCAGCTCGAGGATGCGCTGAAGACGGCGGCAACAAATGCCGACGTGATCATCACCTCGGGCGGCGTCTCGGTGGGCGAAGCCGATTTCATCAAGGCCATGATGGCCAAGCTCGGCGAGGTCCTGTTCTGGAAGATCGCCATGCGCCCCGGGCGGCCGATGGCGTTCGGGCGTATCGAGGCGGGCGGGAGTTCGGCCTACCTCTTCGGGCTGCCGGGCAACCCCGTTGCCGTGATGGTGACCTTCTGCCAGTTCGTGCGCGACGCCCTGCTCCATCTCTCGGGCCGCACCGGCGACTTCGCGCTGCCGCTCCTGCGCGTGCCGTGCGCCGCGGCAATGCGCAAAGTGCCCGGGCGCACAGAGTACCAGCGCGGAATCCTGTTCAATGAAGAAGGTGTTTGGCGCGTGCGCGCAACCGCTTCACAGGGCTCGGGTGTGCTGCGCTCGATGTCGGAGGCGAACTGCTTCGTCGTGCTGGAGCACGACCGCGCAAATGTGAACGCGGGCGACCTTGTCGGCGTCCAACTCTTCGAAGGCCTCATATGAACCCGCTCCTCGAACTGAACAGTTTCGGCCAGTCGGTGTGGCTGGACTACATCCGCCGCGATTTTGTCACCGGCGGCGGCCTCAGGAAGCTCATCGACGAGGACGGCCTCGCGGGCATGACCTCCAACCCGGCGATCTTCGAGAAGGCGATCGGCGGGGGCAACGAGTACGCCGCCGCACTCCAAGCCCTCAAGGCCAAGGGCCTCGGCGCGATGGATCTCTACGAAACGCTGGCGATCGAGGACATCCGCGCCGCGGCCGACCTCTTCAAGCCGGTGTTCGAGGCCACCAAAGGACTGGACGGATTCGTGAGCCTGGAGGTATCGCCGTACCTTGCGCGCGACACGGCCGGGACGGTGGCGGAGGCGCGCCGGCTGTGGAAGGACGTCGCGCGGCCCAACGTGATGATCAAGGTGCCGGCGACGGCCGAGGGGCTGCCCGCGATCGAGCTGCTCACCAGCCAGGACATGAACGTGAACATCACGCTGCTCTTTTCGCGCAGCGTGTACGAGCAGGTGGCCCAGCGCTACATCGCGGGCCTCGAGCACCGCGCGGCGGAGGGCCTCGACATCGATCGTATCGCGAGCGTCGCCAGCTTTTTCGTGTCGCGCATCGACAGCGCCGCCGATCCGCTGGTACCGGAGGCGCTGCGCGGCAAGACCGCGATAGCAAACGCGGTCCTTGCCTACGACAGCTACAAGAAAATCTTCTCCGGCACGCGCTGGCAGAACCTTGCCGACAAGGGCGCGCGGCCGCAGCGCCTGCTGTGGGCCAGCACGAGCACGAAGAACCCCGCCTACCGCGATGTGATGTACGTCGAGGAGCTCATCGGCGTGAACACCGTGAATACCCTGCCGCCCGCGACGCTCGAAGCTTTCCGCGACCATGGCAAGCCGCGCGCGAGCCTCGAAGAGGACGTGGGTGCCGCCCGCGCCACGCTCGATGCGGTCGCGAAGCACGTTTCGCTGGACGAGATCACCGACAAGCTCACCGACGACGGGGTGAAACTCTTCGCCGAGGCTTTCGACAAGCTGCTCGCCGCGGTGGAAGCGGCGCGCAAAGCCGCTTAAGTTTCCGCGTACGCCGGAGGCGGCGTGAAAGCGTAGTACTCGCGCTCGAGGAGCTGTGCGAAGCGGATCGTGGAAAGGTCGCCGTACTGCGGGCCGACGATCTGGACCGACAGCGGCAATCCCTCGGGCGACAGGCCGATCGGCGCAGCGGTCCCCGGCAGGTAGCACATGCCCGCGATCCCGGCCCACCACATCTGCGTCGTGAGCGGCTGCTGTTTGCCGTTGACCGTGATCATGCGCTCCCAGCGCTCGCCGGGCATCGAGTGCGGGTAGGCGGCCGTCGCGCCGTTCGGGCACAGCAGCACATCCCACTCCTTGAAAAACTCCGCCCATGCGAGGCGCATCTGGTGGCGCCGGTTGGAGGCGATGAGCCAGTCCTTGTGCGGCTGCACGTTGGCACGGACCATCTGCGCGTGGTAGCCCTGGTCGTTGGGATCCAGCTTGTCTTGCGCCGCGAGCATCTGCGCGAAAAGCTCCGGCGTCTGGCGGCCCGAAGTGGCGCCGCGCAGGAGCTGGATGAAAACGCGGTGCGCTTCGCTGAAATCGAAATCCGGCATCGCGCGCTCCGAGACTTTGGCGCCTTTGCTCGATAGGAACTGCGCGAGCCTGCGGATCGAGAGTTCGACCGTTGCATCCGTTTCCGCCGTAGGGTGGGTGGCGACGACTGCGACACGCCAGCCCTTCAGCGACTTGCGCTCGGGCTTGGGCAGGTCGATCTTCCAGCCGCGGCCGTCGACCTCGTCGGGCCCGGCCATGATGTTGAAGGCGAGCTCGAGATCCGCCGCGCTGCGCGCCATCGGGCCGATCACCGATATGTCCGTCGGATGCACGGCGCCGGGCAAGGCGTGGCCCGCCATCGAGCAGACGTTCCAGGTGGACTTGTGCCCGTAGACGCCGCAGAAGTGCGCTGGATTGCGGATCGAGCCGCCGATATCGCTGCCGGCCTCCAGCCCGGTGAGACCCGCGGCGAGCGCAACCGCAGCACCGCCTGAGGAGCCGCCCGGTGTGCGCTCGTGATTCCACGGGTTGACCGTCTTGCCGTAAACAACGTTGACGGTTTCCCAGTCGGCCAGCAGCGTGGGCACGTTCGACTTGCCGAACACGTTTGCGCCCGCGGCAAGGAAGCGATCCACCGCCACCGCATTGGTCCTGGCCGGCAGGTTGGCGTACTCGGCCAGGCCCCAGGTCGTCGGATGGCCGGCGAGATCGAAGGATTCCTTCATCGTCATCGGCAGGCCGGCGAGCGGGCCGGACTTGGCGCCCTTGCGGTCGAACGCTTTTGCGCGCTTGCGGGCCACATCCATATCGAGCACCGGCAGCGCATTGAGCACACCGTTGTGCTTTTTTATGCGCGCGGCGTAGTAGTCGAGCAACTCTAACGCGCCGAGCTTTTTCGCTTTGAGCGCGCGGATAAGTTTGGTTGCAGACCAGAATGCGGTGTCCATCTAGAGATCCTCCTTGTCGGTGCCGAGCAATCCCTGGGCCTGTGCCTCGGGCAGCGCTTCGACATCCTTGAGTTTTCTTTCCATCTGGCGGCTGCGCGTCTCGGCCTGGTCGATGGAGCGCGTGACGGTTTCGAGCTGGCGCTTGGTGTTCGCGAGCACTTCGCCGAACTTGCCGAACTCGGTCTTGACCGCGCCGAGGACGACCCAAACTTCGGAGGAGCGTTTTTCGATGGCAAGCGTGCGAAAGCCCATCTGCAGACTGTTGAGCAGCGCGTGCAGCGTTGTCGGGCCGGCGATCGTCACGCGGTATTCGCGCTGCAGGAGATCGCTAAGCCCGGGCCGGCGCAGCGCCTCGGCGAACAGCCCTTCGGTCGGCAGGTAAAGCAGCGCGAAGTCCGTCGTGTGCGGCGGCTCGATGTACTTGTCGCGGATCTTGCGCGCCTCGAGCTTGAGGACGGTCTCGATGGCCTTGGACGCGTCTTCCATGCCGGCCGGGTCTGCGCGGTCCTGCGCGGCAAGCAGGCGGTCGTAGTCCTCGGCGGGAAATTTGCAGTCGATGG
>JANMXB010000134.1:0-2054 GCA_031380765.1 Pseudomonadota bacterium
AGGCCGAGCTGATGGCCGACTGCCGGATCACCGAGGTGTACACCGGCGTCGCCGGCAGCCACATCCGCAGCCTGAATTCCAGCGGTATGGTGGCGATCAAGGAGAAGGAGGTCACGCAGGCCGATATCGACCGCGTCGTCGACACGGCGAAGGCAATTGCGATTCCGAACGACCAGCAGATCCTGCACATCCTGCCGCAGGAATTCATCATCGACGGCCAGGACGACGTGCGCGAGCCGCTCGGCATGAGCGGCGTCCGGCTCGAGGTCAAGGTCCACATCGTGACCGGCGCGGTGTCCTCGGCGCAGAACATCGTGAAGTGCGTGCGCCGCTGCGGCCTGGAAGTCAACGACCTGATCCTCCAGCCGCTCGCTTCCTCCCGCGCGGTCCTCTCCGAGGACGAGAAGGATCTGGGCGTTTGCCTGGTGGACATCGGCGGCGGCACGACCGACATCGCGATCTTCACCCACGGAGCGATCCGCCACACGGCGGTGATCCCGATCGCGGGCGACCAGATCACCAACGACATCGCGATGGCGCTGCGCACCCCGACGCCGGACGCCGAGACGATCAAGATCCGCCATGGCGTTTCGCTGCGCCAGCTGGCCGACGCGAACGAAATGGTCGAGGTCCCCGGCATCGGCGAGCGGGCGCCCCGCATGATGTCGCGCCAGACGCTGGCCGAGGTGATCGAGCCGCGTGTCGAGGAACTCTTTTCGCTGGTGCAGAAAGTGCTGCGCGAATCCGGATTCGAGGAGCTGCTGTCCTCCGGCGTCGTGCTCACCGGCGGCTCGGCAACCATGCAGGGCATGGTCGAGCTCGGAGAGGAAATCTTCCACATGCCTGTGCGCATCGGACTGCCCGTGTATTCGGGCGGCCTCGCCGATGTCGTGCGCAATCCCCGCTATGCCACCGCGATGGGGTTGCTCTTCGAGGGCGCTTCGCAATTGCAGCGGGGGCAGGTCATGCGGCAGGGAGGCTCGTTAAAGGCGGTGCTCGCGCGCATGCGCGAGTGGTTCCAGAGAAATTTTTGAGGTTTATCGCGGCATTCGCAGGCAATCAGTCAGTCCAACCGGCAAGGAGAAAATAAAATGTTCGAAATCGTTGACAACCAGGGTGCAGGGCCCGTGATCAAGGTGGTGGGTGTGGGCGGCGCCGGCGGCAACGCCGTCAACCACATGATCGGCAAGGGCGTGGAAGGCGTCGACTTCATCGCCGTGAATACCGACGCGCAGGTTCTCGCGCGAAACCAGGCGCGCAACCAGATCCAGATCGGCTCGAGCGGCCTCGGCGCGGGCGCAAAGCCCGAGGAGGCTCGCGCAGTGGCGATCGAGGAGCGCGAGCTCCTGCGGGAATCGCTCGAGGGCGCGCACATGGTGTTCATCACCGCAGGCATGGGCGGTGGCACCGGCACTGGCGCCGCGCCTGTCATTGCCGAGGTCGCGCGCGAAATGGGCATCCTCACCGTGGCGGTGGTGACCAAGCCGTTCTCGTTCGAGGGCAGCAAGCGCATGCGGCTGGCCGAGGCCGGCATCGAGGAACTGGGCCGGCATGTCGACGCCCTGATCGTGATCCTCAACGACAAGCTCGAAGAGGTCCTGGGTGAGGACGTGACCATGGACGAGGCATTCAAGGCCGCGGACGACGTCCTCAACAACGCTGTGGCGGGTATTTCCGAGATCATCAACCGCGAAGGCCTGGTGAACGTCGACTTCCAGGACGTACGCACGGTGATGTCCGAGCAGGGCATGGCCATGATGGGCTCGGCGCAGATGTCCGGCATGGACCGCGCCCGCATTGCCGCGGAGCAGGCGATTGCCAGCCCGCTGCTCGAGGGCGTGACCTTGTCCGGCGCGCGGGGCGTGCTCGTCAACATCACTGCCACGCGCGAGAGCCTCAAGCACGGCGAGGTGAAAGCGGTCATGAACACCGTGCGCAGCTTCGCTGCCGACGACGCAACGATCATTTTCGGTGCTGTTTACGACTCGGCGATGGAGGACAACCTGCGCGTGACCGTAGTGGCCACGGGCCTTGGGTCGCCGGTTGCGCAGAGG
>JANMXB010000144.1:0-9251 GCA_031380765.1 Pseudomonadota bacterium
TCCAGGTGGGCCGCAAGCGGCGACCCGCTCGCGCCGAAGTACCGCAGGTTCTCCGGTGTAGGTACGGTCGAGGAGATCAGGACAAGGGCTTTCGACGCCCTGAGGTGATGCGAAACCTCATGCTTTCCTGCTAGAATTCGCGACTTTCTTGCGGGCCTCCCAGCCTGCAATTGTGTCAGCAATTACGCGGTCAGAAAAAAGGGGAGTAAGCAATGCAACAGATCGTCTTCGCGCTCGTCTGCGCGCTCATCGCCATTGGATACGGCGCCATCTCCGCGAAGTGGATCGTGTCGCTGCCCGCGGGCAATGCACGCATGCAGGAAATCGCGGCGGCCATCCAGCAAGGCGCCAAGGCGTACCTGAACCGCCAGTATTCGACCATTGCGGTGGCAGGCGTGGTGCTGTTCCTGATCATCGGCCTGGTGCCTGGGCTGGGCTGGTCGACCGCGGTCGGGTTTGCCATTGGTGCCATCCTCTCCGGCGCGGCCGGCTACATCGGCATGAACGTCTCGGTGCGCGCCAACGTGCGCACCGCGCAGGCCGCCACTTCCGGCATCGACGCTGCGCTCAACGTCGCCTTCCGCGGCGGTGCAATCACGGGCATGCTGGTGGTCGGCCTCGGCTTGCTCGGCGTCGCCGGCTTCTTCGCTGTGCTGCTCAACTCCGCGCCGCACGGCATGGGCAAGACGGTAGACCTGCATACCGTGCTGCAGCCGCTGATCGGCCTTGCGTTCGGCTCGTCCCTGATTTCGATTTTCGCGCGTCTTGGCGGCGGCATCTTCACCAAAGGTGCCGACGTCGGCGCCGACCTCGTGGGCAAGGTCGAAGCCGGCATTCCGGAAGACGATCCGCGCAACCCCGCGGTGATCGCGGACAACGTCGGGGACAACGTCGGCGACTGCGCCGGCATGGCGGCGGACCTGTTCGAAACGTATGCGGTCACGCTGATCGCCACGATGCTGCTCGGCGCGCTCATGATGAAGGGCGCGCAGATGCAGGCCGTGCTCTACCCGATGGTGCTCGGCGGGTTTTCGATCATCGCCTCGATCATCGGCTGCACCATGGTCAAGCACAAGGAAGGCGCGAAGATCATGAACGCGCTGTACCGCGGCCTTATCGTGGCAGGCGTGCTCGCGCTCATCTGCTTTTATCCGCTCACGATGTGGGTGTTCGGCGGGACCGAGTTCGCCGCCCAGGGCGGCGTGATGAAACTCTACCTGTCGGCCGTCGTGGGGCTCGTGCTCACCGGCGCGCTGGTGTGGATCACCGAGTACTACACGGGCACCGAGTACCAGCCTGTTCGCTACGTCGCGCAGGCATCGACCACGGGCCACGGCACCAACATCATCGCCGGCCTTGCCGTGTCGATGCGCTCGACCGCGTGGCCGGTGCTTTTCGTGTGCGCCGCGATCTATGCGTCCTACACCCTGGGCGGGCTGTACGGCATCGCGATTGCCGCGACCTCGATGCTGTCGATGGCCGGCATCATCGTGGCGCTGGACGCTTATGGCCCGATCACCGACAACGCGGGCGGGATCGCCGAGATGTCCAACCTGCCCGACTCGGTGCGCGCCGTAACCGATCCGCTCGATGCGGTGGGCAACACCACCAAGGCCGTCACCAAGGGTTATGCCATCGGATCGGCCGGCCTTGCCGCGCTCGTACTGTTCGCCGACTTCACACATGCTCTGGACCACGCCGGCAAGACCGTGGCGTTCAGCCTGTCGGAGCCGGCGGTGATCATTGGCCTGTTTATCGGCGGCCTGATTCCGTTCCTGTTCGGCGCAATGGCCATGGAGGCGGTAGGCCGCGCGGCCGGGTCGGTGGTGGTCGAAGTGCGCCGCCAGTTCAAGGAGATTCCCGGCATCATGGCCGGCACCTCGAAGCCGGAGTACGGCACCGCGGTCGACATGCTGACCAAGGCGGCGATCAAGGAAATGATGATTCCCTCGCTCCTGCCGGTGCTCACGCCGGTGGTGCTCGCGCTGGTGATGCGCTTCCTCATGGGCGCCGACGCGTCGCGCATGGCGATCGGCGGCATGCTCATGGGCACCATCGTGACGGGTCTGTTCGTGGCGATCTCGATGTGCACGGGCGGCGGCGCGTGGGACAACGCGAAAAAGTACATCGAGGAGGGCAACTTCGGCGGCAAGGGGTCGGAGGCGCACAAGGCGGCCGTCACCGGCGACACCGTCGGCGACCCGTACAAGGACACCGCCGGTCCTGCGATCAACCCGTTGATCAAAATCATCAACATCGTCGCGCTGCTGCTGGTGCCGCTGCTCTGAGCGGGCCGCAGGGGGCAGGGACAAAGGGCGACGCGGTCAGTCGCCCTTTTTATTTCGCCACGTCGTTGATTCAGCCATGGCGCGTGCGAAGCGTGCGGGCGGCCTGGGCCTCGGCACAGAGTTTGCGATAGACCTCGTCGATATCGACATTGGCCGCCGATCCCGGCGCGAAGCCGCAGTCGGGATTGAGCGTGATGCGCGCCGCCGCAACGCGCTGCAGGGCGCGCTCGACACGCGCGACGATCTCGTCCACGGCATCGATTTTTCCCGGCGTCACGTCCACCACGCCCAGGCCCAGTTCGAAATCCGGGCGCAACCGGGCGAGGCTCTCCAGGTCGTCGGCGCCGGCCGCGGTGAATTCCATCGTCAGGTGCTGCACGTTCAGGCGGTTGAGCTGCGCAAGGATCGGCCCATAGGTGCCGGCATGGTGCTTCTCGCCGCGGACGCGCGCGCCCGCCCGGCGGCACAGATGGACTGCGAAACGGATGCCGTCGAACCCCTCGACCAGCGCATTGATCATGTCGACGGCAAAATCCGCCGCGCGATCCGGATCCTCGAAGCCGCGCCGCACCTCTGGGTCGACGAACAGGCACAGGTGCGGATCGTCGATCTGCACGATATCGATGCCGATCCTGCGGATCAGTTCGATCTCGGCGCGCAGCGGCGCCACGCAGTCGCGCACGAAGTCGTCGCGCTTCGGATAGGCTCGTCTTGAGCGTTGCGGATGCCAGAGACGCTCGCCGAGCAGGGCCGGCGCTGGCAGCGTGATCTTGGTGGCGGCGCGCGCCACGCTCTTGAGGAATTTCGCCTCGCCCGCAATGAATCCCGGCGGTTTTGGCGAGAGCTTTTCCGTAACGATTGTCCACGGTCGGCCGTCCGAAGGATTGATCTCCAGGGTGAAGCCGTGCGCCAGCTCGGCGATCACGCCGATATACGAGCGCCGGCGCCATTCGCCATCGGTCACGACGTCCAGCCCCGCCATCTCCTGCATCGAAACGACATAGCGTACCGCGGCGTCCATCGTGCGCTCGTCGGACGCGTCCCAGTCCGGCTTGTCGATCAGCTCGCGCACATGCAGCGGACGCGGGATCGGGCCGACCACGGAGGCCGCAAACAGGGGCAGGCCGCTCATGGGCGCGCCGTCCCGGTCGCCCAGCCCTTCTGCGCAAGTTCCATGTCCTGCTGGGTGTCGATTTCGCGGTAGTTGCCGTGCGTGTCGGCGTGGGCGAACCTGACGCCCTGCTCGATCATGTCCTGGAACAGGTGGATCAGATAGGCCTTCTGGAACTGCGCGGCCTCGCGATACGGCCGGTCCCAGAACTCGCGGCGACGGGCGTGGTAGTGCTCACGCAGCAACTCGCCACCGCGCGCGCTGAACTTGGCCACGCCGATGAACTCCCCGGTGGCCTCGTCATACGGGATGCTTCGCTGCACTCGCTCGACGATCCCGTTGCGCGCGATCGCTTTCTCGGCATCGTGCGGAGGATGCTGGCTGCGCGGCCGGTAGTGCTCGCGCCAGTCCGTGTCCATGCCCAAGGCGATGTCTGCCGGCGAGGCGACGAGATCCGCGACAATGTCGCGCGTGAACAGAATGTCGGAATAGGCCGTGACGAACGGCCGGTCCATGAGGTCTTCGGCGTACATCAGCGAGACCAGGATGTTGTTCCTCTCCCACTCGGGATTGCGGCGGAACGTGAAATGCGGATACTCGCGCTCGACCGACTCCATATGGTAGCCGCCGATGAAGCAGATGTCGGTAGCCCCGCCGGCGGTCAGCGCTTCGACGGTCCAGTCGAGGATGCGCTTGCCCCGGATCTCGGCAAAACACTTCGGCGCGTTCTCGGTGGTCGGCATCAGCCGTTGTCCGCGTCCGGCCCCGATGATGATCGCGCGCATATGCCCGGTTGCTCCGTGTCGTTTTTGGCGAGGCCGATGATCGGGGAAAGCGTGGGGAAAATCAAACGGCGTACGGGCGCGTGCGGCAAAAGTTGTCCTTGACACCGCTTGCGGTCTTCGGCCAACCTTTGCCCGCTAAAAAGATCGGCGGGGGAGGCCGGGTGCTGAAAGTCGAGCGATTGACAAAAACGTTCGGATCTCTGGTTGCGGTCGACAACGTGTCGTTCGAAGTGCCCAGGGGCCAGATGGTCGGGATCATCGGCCGCTCCGGCGCGGGCAAATCGACCCTGTTGCGCATGATCAACCGGCTCGCCGACGCCTCGTCGGGCCGCATCCTGTGCGACGACGTCTTCGATGGCGAGGTCGACGTCTGCACGCTCACCGGACGTCGGGTCAGGCAGTGGCGGGCGCGTTGCGCGATGGTGTTCCAGCAGTTCAACCTGGTGCCGCGCCTCGCGGTGATCACCAATGTGCTGATGGGCCGCATCAGTTATCACGCGACCCTGCCCACGCTGCTGATGAAATTCTCGGATGCCGACCGTGCGCTCGCGATCCGCGCGTTGCAGAGGCTCGACATGGTGTCGCACGGACTGCATCGCGCCGACGAGTTGTCCGGGGGCCAGCAGCAGCGGGTCGCAATCGCGCGCGCGCTGGTGCAGGAGCCCAGGATCCTGCTTGCCGACGAGCCGATTGCTTCGCTCGACTTGCGCAACGCAACCATCGTCATGGATTCCCTTCGCCGGATCAACCGGGAAGATGGCATCACGGTGATCTCGAACCTGCATCTGCTGCAGACCGCGCGCGAGTATTGCGACCGCATCATCGGCATGCGAAAAGGCGCAATCGTTTTTGACGGCCCGCCATCCACTTTGTCCGAATCGGCCGCGCGGGAGCTTTACGGCAGCGGAGGACGGGGGAACGAGGAGGAGGTCGCACTCGCGCTCTCCGCCACCTCAACAGGGCACTAGAAAAAGGGGCATGAAAATGATCGAAATGCGAATGAACACGCTGGCTGCGGCGCTCGTGCTGGCCGCAACGCTGGCCACGCTGCTGCCCGCCGGCGGCGCACTGGCGCAGGCCGGGGGCTGGCAGAAGAAATACCCGGTGGTGAAGTACGGCGTCATCCCGGTCGAGACGCAGACCTCGACCACGAAGACCATGGACGGATTCCTGCACTACGCCGAAAAGCAGACCGGCGTGAAATGGGAGCTGTACCAGGCAACCGACTACTCCGGCGTCATGAACGCGCTGATCGCGGGCCAGATCAACCTGGCCTGGCTTTCGGGCTTCAGCTACTGCCAGACCAACACCGACAGCAACGGGGCGGTCGAACCGCTGGTGGCCGCATCGCTCCCGGACGGCACGATGGGCTACAACGCCATCATCGTCGTCAGGACCGACAGCCCGTACAAGACCATCGAAGACCTGAAGGGCAAGGTTGTCGCGCGCACCGATCCGCTCTCCGGATCCGGCTATCTGATCCCGACGGCGGCGTTTCGCGCGATGGGCAAGCCGGTGGACGAGTACTTCAAGAGCCCTCTTTCAGGCGGGCATCCGCAAAGCGTGCTAGGCGTGCTAAGAGGCACTTACGATGCCGCGTTTACCTGGACATCGAAGAACGACGATTTCGGCAACCTCAGGCAGATGATGACCAAGGGCCTGCTCAAGCGCGAGGACATCCGGGTCATCTGGACCTCCGACCCGCTGCCTTCGCCGCCGGTGGTCATCCGCAAGGACGTGCCCGCCGACATGCGCTCCGACATGCTGAAGCTCTTCACCGGCCTGAAAAACGCGGACATGAGCCTTGCAGAGGCGGTGGCCCAGGGCAAGACGGGCGGCATGGTGCCGGTGTCGCACAAGGATTACGCCTTGATCTGCCAGGCCGCGGTCGACGATCGCGAAGCGCGCAAACGCAAGGCCAAGTGAGCGAAAGCGCTTTTCCGCGCGGCCCTGCGGCGCGCTTTTCCGCGGAGTACGCCGCTTACCGGCGTGAAAAGCGCGTCTACGCCTCGCTATTCGCCATAGCGTTCATTGCGTGCGTGGCGGCCGCGGGAATCACCGCCAGATTCGATGTCCTCAGGCTGCTCGACGGCCTGCCGCGGACGACCGAGTTCCTCGCCAAGCTGGTGCCGCCGATCGCCTACGCGACTTTCGCGAAGGACTTCGCGGAGTGGTACTGGGACATCGGCAAATGGATGGACAGCCTGCTGAACACGCTGCTGATGGCCTGGCTCGCCACCGTCCTCGGCACGACGATCGGCGGCTTCATGAGTTTTTTTGCCGCACGCAATCTCGCCGGCCGCTACATGGTCTACTGGACTACGCGCCGCATGCTGGAGATCGCGCGCACGGTGCCGGACATCGTCTGGGCGCTCCTGTTCATCATCGCGTTCGGCATCGGGCCGCTCGCCGGCATCCTCGCCATCACCGTCCACACCATCGGCGCGCAGGGCAAGCTGTTTGCCGAAGTGAACGAGAACATCAGCCCGCTGCCGATCGACGGGATCCGCGCGGCCGGCGGCACCTGGTGGCAGGAAATCCGCTTCGCCGTCTTGCCGCAGGTGATGCCGAACTACCTGTCGTACACGTTCTGGCGCATGGAGCTGAACGTGCGCAGCGCGACGATCGTCGGGTTCGTCGGGGCAGGCGGCATCGGGCACGACCTGTTCACCTCGGTGCAGCTGCTCTATTTTTCGGATGCGGGCGCCATCCTGCTGATCATCGTCGCCACCATCATGGTGATCGACATGCTGAGCGAGAAATTCCGCCACAGCGCGATCGGCAAGGCGAGCTTCTCCCGCTGATCCGCACGTGACCATCCGCCTCGCCGACCTCAACCCCGCCGACATCGCCGCCGAGCGCGAGCGGTTGCCGCGCGCCTTCTCGCCCGATCCGGCGGAGCGCGCCCGCAGCTGGTTGCTGTGGGGCTGCGCGACGGCGCTGACGCTGTACTGCCTGCACCGGTTCGGCTTCCTTTCGATGAATTTCCTCCACGGGATGTCCAAGTTCGGCGCCGTCGTGGTTGCGCAGCTCTTTCCGCCCACGGGCTGGGCGAGCCTGCCGATGTTCGCGAAAGTCATGGGCGAGACGATTGCCATGGCCTTCCTCGGCACGCTGCTCGGGGCGACGATGGCGTTCCCCTTGAGCTTTTTTGCCTCGAAAAACATGATGCGCTCGCGGCCGGTGCAGTTCGGCACCCGGCGCTTCGCCGACCTCCTGCGCTCCTTCGACTACCTGATCTGGGCGCTGATCTTTGTGCGCGCGATCGGCCTGGGTCCGCTCGCCGGCATCATGGCGATAGCGATCGTGGAGACCGGCACCTTCATCAAGCTGTATTCGGAGGCGATCGAGAACCTGGACAGAAAGCAGATCGACGGGGTGGTCGCCGCGGGCGGCAACGGGCTGCAGCGCATCCGCTTCGGTGTGCTGCCGCAGGTGCTGCCGATGATGCTTTCGAACACGCTCTACATGTTCGAGCACAACGTGCGCTCGGCCTCCATCCTCGGCATCGTCGGGGCCGGCGGGATCGGGTTCCTCCTCGCCGACCGCTTGCGCGCTTACGAATTGCAGGAAGCGTGTCTCATCATCATCCTCGTGGTGGTGACGGTCTACGCGATCGACCACCTGTCGAAGACCCTGCGCGAGCGGCTGATCGGCGACCGGCGGCGCCGCGAACCGGTCGACGACGCCGCGCAGGTCCAGTGATTCCATGCCCTGCCTGACCCGCGCCCTCTAGACTCGCTGGATAATGTGACGATGAAAACAATGCCGTGGGTGTGGTTCACGATCTCGGCCGCCTTGTTGTGGGGCACGTCGGCCGCGCAGGGTCTGCTGCTCCCCGAAGGCGACACCGGTTACGAACCGAAACAAGCGGTCACCGCATCGCGATTCATGGTGGTTGCCGCCAATCCGCACGCGGTGGACGCCGGGCTGGAAATGCTGCGCGCCGGCGGCAGCGCGGTGGATGCCGCCATCGCGGTCCAATTGGTTCTGGGGTTGGTGGAGCCGCAGTCCTCGGGCATTGGCGGCGGCCTGTTCCTCCTGCACTGGGACGAAAAGGCGCGCGCGATCGCAAGCTTCGACGGTCGAGAGACGGCGCCGATGGCGGCGAAGGCGACGCGCTTCGAGATTTCCCGCGGGGTGCCGATGCCCCGCGACGAAGCCATCGCCAGCGGTCTTTCGGTGGGTACGCCGGGGGTGCTGCGCGCGCTCGAGCTCGCGCATCGCCGCCACGGAAAGCTGCCTTGGGCGCAATTGTTCGGGCCGGCGATCAAGCTGGCGCGCGAGGGATTTTCGCTGTCGCGGCGGCTGGGCCTTTTGCTTTCGGACGAGCCGTTCCTGTCGGGCGACCCGGCCGCGCGGCGCCGCGATTTTGGCGCCGACGGAAAGCCGAAGCCGAACGGCTCGCGGATCGTGAACGCTGCTTACGCCGATACGCTCGCGCTGGTCGCCGCGTCGGGCGCCGACGTGTTTTATCGCGGGCCGATCGCGGCGGACATCGTTGCCGCGGTTCGCGGACACCGGCGCCCGGGGGACCTTTCAGCGGAGGACCTCGCGCGTTATGCGGCCCTCGAGAGGGAACCCGTCTGCGGCGGCTACCGCGGGCGGCGGGTGTGCGGCATGGGTCCGCCGAGTTCGGGCGGCATTACGCTGCTCGAGATCTTGGGCGTGCTGGAAGAGGCCGGGTTCGATCGCGCGGCGCCGGGCTCGGAACTCGCGCTGCACCTTTTCGCAGAGGCGGGGCGTCTCGGTTTTGCGGATCGCCTGCGTTATATTGCCGACCCCGGCTTCGTGCCGCAGCCAGTCGCGGGGCTCCTCGATCCGGCCTACCTGAAGAAGCGCGCCGCGCTGATCGGGGAGCGCGCGATGGGCGCGGCGCGGCCGGGCGAGCCGCGCGGGGCGCTGGCGCTGGCCGACGCGCCGCAAACCGAGCTGGCCGGCACCAGCCACCTCACGATCGTCGACGCCGCGGGGAATGCCGTTGCAATGACCAGTTCGGTGGAAACCCGTTTCGGGAGCCGTATCATGGTGCGAGGGTTCCTGCTCAACAACCAGATGACCGACTTT